>NZ_AYWR01000008.1:0-203040 GCF_000502935.1 Mesorhizobium sp. LNHC221B00
TCGAACGCTGGCCGCGCACCGGCGTGCCCGACAAGCCGGAAGCCTGGCTGCTGGCGGTGGCGCGCCGGCGGCGTGTCGATGCGGTGCGGCGGCGGCTGACCAGCGAAGCCGGCCGCGAGCATCTCAGGCTGATCGCCGAGGAAGCGGAGGCGCGCATGACCAACGAAGACTTGCCCGACGAAGACATGCCCGACGAACGCTTGCGGCTGATGTTCGCCTGTGCCCATCCGGCGATCGAATCGAGCGTCCGCGCGCCGCTGATCCTGCAGACCATTCTGGGTTTCGATGCCGCGACCATCGCCTCCGCCTTCCTGGTCTCGCCGGCGACGATGGGCCAGCGCCTGGTGCGTGCAAAGACCCGAATCCGTGAAACCGGCATTCCGTTCCGCGTGCCGGAGCGGGCCGAACTCGGCGAGCGGCTGGACGCGGTGCTGGAAGCCATCTACGCCGCCTTCGCCGAAGGCTGGTCGGACCCGGCCGGCACCGAAACACAACGCCGCAACCTGGCGACCGAAGGCATCTGGCTCGGCCGGCTGGTGGCCTCGCTGATGCCCGATGAGCCGGAGGCGCTGGGTCTGCTTGCGCTGATGCTGTTTGCCGAGGCCCGCCGGGCCGCGCGGCGCGATGCCGAAGGCGACTTCGTGCCGTTGGCGCTACAAGATTGCGAGCTGTGGGACCGTGCCCTCATCAATGAGGCGGAGGCGCTGCTGTCCCGCGCCGCGCAGAGCCGCGTCATCGGCCGTTACCAGCTCGAGGCCGCAGTCCAGTCGGCGCACACGGCGCGACGGCTGACCGGTCGCACCGACTGGGTGGCGATCCGCGAGCTCTATGACGCGCTGTTTTCGATCGTCGGATCGCCCGTCGTGGCGATCAACCGTGCGGTGGCGATCGCCGAGGCCGAGGGCGCCGTGGCGGGACTGGCGGCCCTTTACGTGCTGGGTGACGACAAGCGCCTTGACGACTATCAGCCCTATTGGGCCGCACGCGCCGGCCTTCTGGCCAGGCTCGGGCAAGTGCCGCAGGCCACCCAAGCCTATGACCGGGCGATCGGCCTCGAGCGCGATCCGGCCGTACGGCGCTTCCTGCAAGGCAAACAGGCAGCGCTGCGAAATTGACCTTCAGCCCGGCCACATCTCGTGCGACGTGTTGAGCGTCTTCATCAGCGGATGGCCGCGCAGCTTCGCCCACAGGCGTTCAATGTTCGGCCATGCCACCCGCGCCGCCTCGATGTCGGGATGCCAGGCCACCAGCATGACGAGATAGATGTCGGCCAGCGAAAGGCCGTCGCCGACCAGCCAGTCACGGCCTTTGAGCGCGTTGTCGAGAACGGCGAAGCCACGATCCATCTCGGCGACCGCCGCCTGCTTGACGGCTTTGGTGCCGTCGGTGTCGGCCGTGTAGCGAGGCGCGTAGTAGAAACGCAGCACCGCCGGATAGAGCACCGACGACATGAAGGCCATCCAGCGCAGGAAATCGACGCGGGCCGGCGTGCCGATCGCCGGCGCCAGGCCGGCCTCGGGATGGCGCTCGGCCAGCAGGATGCAGATCGCCGCCGATTCGGTCATCGACTGCCCGTCCGGCAAGGTCAGCACCGGCACCTGGTTCAGCGGGCTGATGTCGAGGAAGGCCGGATCCGGCCGGTCGGTCTTCGGCACGTCGATCTGCTCAAACGGCGCGTTCGCCAGCGCCAGCGCCGCCTCGACGACGAAGCCGCCGCTGCCGGGACGTGTGTAGAGTTTGTACATCGGATTCTCCCCCGGCCCGCACCAATCAGGCCGTAGGGGATATGGACCGGAAGCAGGGTTATGCTCAAGCGGGCGGCGGTCGCCACGGCTGGTTTTTTCAGCGGGCCAGATGGCTGGTCGATGCAGAACTTTCTATGCTGTCGGGCCAGCGCCCCCCTCTGTCCTGCCGGACATCTCCCCCACGAGGGGGGAGATCAGCTTCGCCACCGATTTCGCCAATCGCAGGCGGTGCGAGAAAGGCGGGACGACCAACACGGCCAATCTCCCCCCTCGTGGGGGAGATGCCCGGCAGGGCAGAGGGGGGCGCGAAGGATCTCGGCGCTTAAGTTCCGCGCGCCTACGCCCCCAGCCCTTCGAACAGGATCGTCGACAGGTAGCGTTCGGCGAAGTCGGGGATGACCACGACCAGGGTCTTGCCTTTGTTTTCCGGCCGCGAGCCGACGACGATTGCCGCCTGCAGCGCGGCACCCGATGAAATGCCGACCGGCACGCCTTCGAGGCGGGCGACGAGACGGGCATTGGCGACAGAGTCCTCGTTCGAGACCTTGACGATCTCGTCATAGATCGTGGTGTCGAGGATTTTCGGCGCGAAGCCGGCGCCGATGCCCTGGATTTTGTGCGGACCGGGCTGGCCGCCCGACAGCACCGGCGATGCCTCCGGCTCGACGGCGACGACATGCAGCGAGGGCTTGTGCTTCTTCAGCACCTGGCCGACGCCGGTGATGGTGCCGCCGGTGCCGATGCCGGCAACGAAGATGTCGACCTCGCCATGCGTGTCGTTCCAGATCTCCTCGGCCGTCGTCTTGCGGTGGATCTCCGGGTTGGCCGGGTTTTCGAACTGCTGTGGGATGATCGCGTTGGGGATGGTCGCGGCCAGCTCGTCGGCCTTGGCGATGGCGCCTTTCATGCCTTTCGGGCCCTTGGTCAGCACCAGTTCGGCACCGAGCAGCGCCAGCATCTTGCGGCGCTCGACCGACATCGTCTCCGGCATGGTCAGGATCAGCTTGTAGCCCTTGGCCGCGGCGGCGAAGGCGAGCGCGATGCCGGTGTTGCCGGAGGTCGGTTCGATCAGCGTGGTCTTGCCGGGAGAAATCTTGCCGGCCGCTTCCAGCGCCTCGATCATCGCCACGCCGATGCGGTCCTTGACCGAAGCGATCGGATTGAAGAATTCGAGCTTGGCGACGAGCTTGGCGACGATGCCCTTTTCCTTGGCGAATTTGTCGAGCCGCACCAGGGGCGTGTCGCCGATCGTGTCGGTGATGGAATTGTAGATGCGGCCGCGGCCGGGGGCGCGGGCGGAGGTGACGGGCTTGTTCATTGGTTTCGCTCCCAGGAGTCAGGCAAGTAATTTCAGGCAATTGGGCAAAGGGCCTTCGGTCGCGCAAGATAGACCGTCAGCGAAGAATATCCGAGTGGGGCGCATGTCTAAAGCGCCTCCGTCTCGGAAAAGCGTTTTCCGAAAAGGCCGATATCTGGAATATTTTGGCAGAGCAGAGGCTATTGGCGGGCAGCGATCGCCGCCGCGGCGCCGACCATGAAGCCGGCGGCGGTGCGGTTCAGCACCTTCAGCGCACGCGGCGATTTCAGGAACCAGCGCGCCTTGGCGGCCAGCGCAAGGTAGGGCACCAGCACCACGAACAGGACGACGATCGTCAGCGCGACCAGAATGCCGTAGTCGGCCAGCGTGATGGTCTTCAGGTCGACGATGGTGGGCGTGATCGCCAGGTAGAAGATCATCGTCTTCGGATTGCCGAGCGTGACGGTCAGCCCGGCGGCGAAGCTCGACGCCAGCCCGCCCTTGCCCTTCCGGGCTTCGACGGTTTCAGCGGTGATGCCGGCGGTCCAGAAACGCCAGCCCAGAAATGCCAGATACGCGACGCCGGCCCATTTGATCGCCAGGAACATCATGCCGAAAGTCTGCGCGACGAAGGCGAGGCCGAGGACCACGGCGGTCAGGGAGGTGAGGTCGCCGAGCATCAGGCCAAAGGACATGGCCAGCGACGAACGGAAGCCGGAGCCGAGCGCCCGCGCGACCAGCGCGGTGACGCCGGGACCGGGAATGGCGGCGGCTATGCCGAGGGCGGCACTGTAGGCGAGAAAGCCGGTGAGGGTCATGGCTGGTGGTCCCGGATTGGCCTGCCTTGTCGCATGGAACGGACCAGAATTGAATTCCCTGAAGTCGGATTCCATTACACCAGACATCTGTGACACGTCGCGAAGGCCTCCTATCCGGCGCGCTTCGCGACCACCTATGCCCGGGGCGAGTCCGGGTGAGGGGGCCAGCGCTGCCCAGCAAGACTCGTCAGGAACGGCCGCCATCGTAGGTGACGCGCCAGATGGTGCCGTTGCCGTCTTCGGTCACGATCAGCGCGCCATCCTTGGCCACAGTCACGCCGACCGGCCTGCCCCACACCTCGCCGTTGGAGACGACGAAGCCGGTCATGAAATCCTCGTATTCGCCGGTCGGCTTGCCATCCTTGAACAGCAGGCGCACGACCTTGTAGCCGGTCCTGTTGCCGCGGTTCCAGGAGCCGTGCAGGGCGACGAAGGCATCGCCGCGATATTCCTTGGGAAACCCGGTGTTCGCGGGCAGGTCCTTGCCGTCGTAGAAGGCGATGTTGAGCGGCGCCGAATGCGCCTGCATCAGCACATCGGGAATATCGACCTTGCCGGCAAGGTCGGGGCGCTCGCCCTTGTGGCGCGGATCTTCGTTGTTGCCGATATAGTACCAGGGCCAGCCATAGAAGGCGCCTTCCCTGACCGATGTGGCGTATTCGGCTGGCACATTGTCGCCGAGCGCATCGCGCTCGTTGACGACGCACCACAGCGCGCCGGTCGCCGGCTGGACGGTCATGCCCGAGCAGTTGCGCAGGCCGGTGGCGACGGTGCGGCCGTTCTTGCCGTCGGGGTCGAAGGCCTGCACGTCGGCGCGTCCCTCTTCGGAGCCCCAGCTGGCGCCGAGCGGCTTTGACTTGATCCATGCATCGAGTCCGCCCCTCGGCCTCTTGCCCATGTCCCCGGCGGCGTTCGAGCCCGAGCCGACCGACAGATAGAGCGTCTTGCCATCGGGCGAAAAGGCGATGTCGCGGGTCCAGTGATGGTTCGATGGAATGTCGTCGACGATGGTTTCCGGGTCGGCGGATGCCTTGAGATCGCCATTGCGGTAGGCAAAGCGCACGATGCTGTCGCTGTTGGCGACATAGACCCATTGCGGGTCGCTGCCCGGCGGGTAGAAGGCAATGCCGTAGGGCTGGTTGAGATCGCCGGCGAAGATGCTTTTCTCGGCGGGCTTGGCGCTGCCCTCGGTCAGGCGGTAGACGCGGATCTGGTTGGCTTCGCTGTCGGCGACGAACAGGTCGCCATTGGGTGCCGCGCGTACCACGCGCGGATTGTCGATGCCGGACGCGATCAGCTCGGCCGAAAAGCCTTCCGGCAGTTGCGGTTTGGCGTCCGCCGGCCTTTCGGCAAGGCCGGCGCTGTTCGAGGCCGACTTGGCGAGATTGGGCTTCGGCAGGTCTTCCGGCTTGATCAGGCGGCGCACGCCGGGCTTGTCGGCGCGCCAGTCGCCAAAGGCGGCCGGACCCTTCAGCACCGGCTGGTCGGCCTGCTGGGCGAACGCCGCGGTCGCGAGGAGCAGTGCGGAAAGCCCCAGTCCGGCCATTCGGGTCCCAGCGATCATTGTCGTCCCTCCACCTGGTCGCGAACGAAGTCAACGGCCGGTTTGTCCCTGGGTTCCGTCTTGCTTCCGGGTTCAGGTCCCGGCGGCGTAAAAATCGTCGTCGAGGCGCTTTTCCAAGGCGACGAGATCCGCCGGCAGCGGCAGGCCCATGGCGCGCATTTCGCGCAGCTTCTCGCGCAGCTGTTCCTGGATTTCGTGCTGGTCTTCCGGCTGGTTGACCATTTCCTCCAGCAGCAGGCTGATCCGGGCCTTGAACTCTTCGAGCGCCATTCTTTTTCTCCTTGGCGGCCAGGAAGCGCAGGAAGTCGCCGCTCGCAGGCCGGCTGAATATCAATATACCTAGCGCAGCATGCGCGATATCAGCTGCGCCGTGTAATCCACCATCGGCACGATGCGCGCGTAATTCAGCCGGGTCGGGCCGATGACGCCGAGCGCGCCGACGACGCGGGCATCCTTGTCGCGATAGGGCGCGACCACCAGCGACGAGCCCGACAGCGAGAACAGCTTGTTTTCCGAGCCGATGAAGATGCGCACGCCCGATCCCTGCTCGGCCAGGTCAAGCAACTGGATCAACCCGTCCTGCGTCTCCATATCCTCGAACAGGTGCCGCAGCAGTTCGATATCGGCCTGCGCGGTGACGTTTTCGAGCAGGTTGGCCCGGCCGCGCACGATGAGCCGCGCCGGCAGGCCGCTTTCGGCGCCCGCCCATACCGCCAGCCCCTTCTCGACGAGATCCTGCGACAGCGTGTCCAGCGCTGCCCTTGTCTCTTCCTTGATGCGAGCGATCTCGGTCCGTGCCTCGGCCAGCGTGCGGCCCCGAATATGCGCGTTGAGGAAATTCGAGGCCTCGTGCAATTGCGAGACGGTGATGCCGGCGGGCAGCTCGACGACGCGGTTTTCGACGTCGCCATTCTGCGACACCAGCACGGCAAGCGCCTTGGTCGGCTCCAGCTGGATGAATTCGATGTGCTTCAGCGCCACCTCGTTCTTGGCGGCCAGCACCAGGCCGGCGCCGCGCGACATGCCCGACAGCATCTGGCTGGCCTCGGTCAGCATATGCTCCAGCGTCGCGCCCGAGCCCGAGGCCCGCACCTGTGCCTCGATGGTGCGGCGCTCCTCGTCGGAGAGGTCGCCAAGTTCCATGAAGGCATCAACGAAGAAACGCAGGCCCGCCTGCGTCGGCAGCCGGCCGGCCGAGATATGCGGCGCATAAATCAGCCCGAGATGTTCCAGGTCGCTCATCACATTGCGGATGGTGGCCGGCGACAGCGAGGAGGGCAGGATGCGCGACAGGCTGCGCGAGCCCACGGGCTCGCCATCCCTGAGATAGGAATCGACGATGCGCCGGAAGATGTCGCGTGAGCGCATGTCGAGTGATTGAAGTGCGGGCGATTGCGAACTCGGATCGACTGCCTTGGTCATACGGCCAAAAACCTCCTTGTTCAGGATATAGACTTCGGCACGGTGGGCGCAACCCGGTGTCTGCATCAGATCGCCCGGCGTCTGTGTCAGATCGCCCGGTGCCGCGTTTGCGCTCAGCCGGCCATTTTCCTTTGCGCCATGCTCCCCATGCGGCTACAAGCCGGCCAAGATTCCGAAAATGACAAGAAAGAAGCCTGAATGCGCCCCTCCAAACGCCAATTCGACGAAATGCGCGCCATCTCCTTCGAGCGCGGCGTCTCCAAGCACGCCGAAGGCTCGTGCCTGGTGAAGTTCGGCGACACCCATGTCCTGTGCACGGCGAGCCTCGAGGAGAAGGTGCCGGGCTGGATGCGCAATTCCGGCAAGGGCTGGGTGACGGCCGAATATGGCATGCTGCCGCGCTCGACCGGCGAGCGTATGCGCCGCGAGGCATCCGCCGGCAAGCAGGGCGGCCGCACGCTGGAAATCCAGCGTCTCATCGGCCGTTCGCTGCGCGCCGTGGTCGACCTGCAGGCGCTGGGCGAACAGCAGATCACCGTCGACTGCGACGTCATCCAGGCCGATGGCGGCACCCGCACCGCCTCGATCACCGGCGGCTGGGTGGCGCTGTACGACTGCCTGCGCTGGATGGAAGAGCGGCAGATGACCAGCGTTTCCAAGGTGCTGAAGGACCATGTCGCGGCGATTTCCTGCGGCATCCATGACGGCCAGCCGGTCATCGACCTCGATTATATCGAGGATTCCTCGGCCGGCACCGACGCCAATTTCGTCATGACCGGCAAGGGCGGCATCGTCGAGATCCAGGGCACCGCCGAGGGCGAACCGTTCTCCGAAGGGCAGTTCGCGGACTTGATGGGCCTGGCCAAGAAAGGCATCCAGCGCCTGGTGAGTTTGCAGCAGATGGCGGTGGCTTAGGGTTAAATGCCGAGCTTGAGCGCCCCCCTCTGCCCTGCCGGGCATCTCCCCCTCGAGGAGGGAGATCGGCTATGGTTGCGGGTTTCGCCAATCATCAACGTTGAGGCGCCGTCAGCGAAACTGCCAATCTCCCCCCTTGAGGGGGAGATGGCCGGCAGGCCAGAGGGGGGCGCCTCGTGACTCCCTCTGCCATTCTTGAGTCAGCGCTCTACGTCACAGACTTGCACGCAGCCGAACAATTCTATCGCGACACCCTCGGCCTTCACCTCCTCGGCAAGGTCGAAGGCCGCCACCTTTTCTTCCGCTGCGGACCCGGTGTGCTGCTCATCTTCAACGCCGAGGCGACCAAAATCCCACCCGCGCCCGATGCCAAGCTGAAGGTGCCGCCGCATGGCGCGGTCGGCGAAGGCCATCTCTGCTTTGCGGCGACCGCCGTGGAAATCGCGGCCTGGAAGGCCCATCTCAAGGCGAGGAACGTCGCCATCGAGAGCGAATTCGAATGGCCGCAAGGCGGCCGTTCGATCTATATACGCGACCCCTCGGGCAATTCGATCGAGTTTGCCGAGCCAAGAATCTGGGGCCTTTGATGCATTCGCCAACTGTTCACTCGCCAACTGTTCACTCACTTGACGGCAAGAAGATCGTCGTTGCCAGCCACAATGCCGGCAAGCTGCGCGAATTCGCCGATCTGATGGGACCGTTCGGTTTCGAGGCGAAGTCGGCCAAGGACTATGGCCTGCCGGAACCCGACGAAACCGGCACCACTTTCGAGGAAAACGCCTACATCAAGGCGCTGGCCGCCGCGAAGGCGACCGGACTGCCAGCGCTGTCCGACGATTCCGGCCTGTGCGTCGACGCGCTCGACGGCGCGCCCGGCGTCTACACCGCCAACTGGGCCGAAACCCCCGACGGCGGCAGGGATTTCGCCATGGCCATGCAGCGCACCGAAGTGGCGTTGCAGGAAGTCGGAGCCGCGTTGCCGGAGCACCGCAAGGGCCGCTTTGTCGCCGTCATCTGCCTCGCCTTTCCCGATGGCGAGGCCGAATATTATCGCGGCGAGGCCGAAGGCACGCTGGTGTGGCCGCCGCGCGGCGAGCTCGGCTTCGGCTACGACCCGGTGTTCTTGCCGGATGGTTTCGACAAGACGTTTGGCGAGATGAGCGCCGAGGAAAAGCATGGCTGGAAGCCTGGCCAGTCGACCGCGCTGTCGCACCGTGCCCGTGCCTTCCAGAAATTCGCCCAGGCACGATTGGATCTGGCGAGATTGGGCGAGGCATGAGCATGCTGCTCGACCGGGCCCCCGGCTTCGGCGTCTATGTGCATTGGCCGTTCTGCGCGGCCAAATGCCCTTATTGCGACTTCAACAGCCATGTTCGCCACCAGCCGGTCGACCAGGAGCGCTTTGCTTCTGCCTTCGAGGCGGAACTGGCGACGATGCGCCAGCGCACCGGCCCGCGTGAGGTCACAAGCATCTTTCTCGGCGGCGGCACGCCCTCGCTGATGAAGCCGGAAACCGTGGCCAGGGTTCTGGACGCCGTGGCCAGGAACTGGACCGTGCCTGACGGCATCGAGGTGACGCTGGAGGCCAATCCGTCCTCGGTCGAGGCCGAACGGTTCCGCGGCTACCGGACGGCCGGCGTCAATCGCGTCTCGCTTGGCGTGCAGGCGCTGAACGACAAGGATTTGCGCTTCCTCGGACGCCTGCACAATGTCGAGGAGGCCTTGCACGCCATCGGGCTCGCGCGGGAAATATTCCCAAGGCTGTCCTTCGATCTCATTTACGCGCGGCCCGGCCAGACGCCGGAGGCTTGGGCATCGGAGCTTGAACAGGCGATCGGCCATGCCGCCGACCATCTGTCGCTCTACCAACTGACCATCGAGGAAGGCACGCCCTTCCACGCGCTGCACGCTGCGAAGAAATTCATCATCCCCGACAACGACCACGCCGCCGACCTCTATGCGTTGACGCAGGAGATCACCACGGCACATGGTTTGCCGGCTTATGAGATCTCAAACCACGCCCGGCCGGGCGCCGAAAGCCGGCACAACCTCACCTACTGGCGATATGGCGAATATGTCGGCGTCGGTCCCGGCGCGCATGGCCGCTTCGTCGAGCATGGCCGCCGCACGGTGACGATCGCCGAGCGGATGCCGGAAACCTGGGCCAATCTGGTCGAGGCCAAGGGCCACGGCATCACCGGCGGCGAGATCCTGACGCGCTCGGAAGAGGCCGACGAGTTCCTGCTGATGGGGCTGAGACTCGCCGAAGGCATCGATCTGTCGCGCTACGAGGCGTTTTCCGGCCGCGGCCTGTCGAGCGCGCGGCTGTCGGTGCTGCAGGGCGAAGGACTGGTGGCGCCGATCGGCAATACACGGCTGCGCGCCACACCGGCCGGCATGATCGTGCTCGACGCCGTGGTGGCGGATTTGGCGCGCTAACTTTGAAAAACGTCCTCTTCGTCTGCAGCCAGAACCGCTTGCGCAGTCCCACGGCCGAACAGGTCTTTTCCAAGCGCCAGGATATCGAAGTCGCGTCGGCGGGAACCAACCACGACGCCGATACGTCGCTGACGCATGAGCTGGTCGCCTGGGCCGACATCATCTTCGTCATGGAAAAGGTGCACCGCACCAAGCTGCAGAAGAAATTCAAGGCCAGCCTGAACAAGGCCCGGGTCATCTGCCTCGATATTCCCGATGACTATGAGTTCATGGATCTGGAGTTGATTGAGCTTCTGAAGGCGCGCGTTTCACGCTATCTCGGTTGAAACCCTCACGCGCGAGGCCGCCCGAATGAACCTGACCTTCTCCTCCTGGCAATTCTGGGCGCTGCTGTCGGCGGCTTTCGCGGCCCTGACGGCGATCTTCGCCAAGGTCGGCATCGAGAACATCAGTTCCGATTTCGCCACCTTCATCCGCACGGTCATCATCCTGGCCGTGCTCGGGGCGATCCTGCTGGCCAGCGGCCAGTTCCAGTCGCCGGTCACGATCTCGGCAAAGACCTGGCTGTTCCTCGGCCTCTCCGGCCTGGCGACCGGGGCCTCCTGGCTCTGCTATTTCCGCGCGCTGAAGATCGGCAATGCGGCGCAGGTGGCGCCCATCGACAAGCTAAGCGTCGTGCTTGTGGCGGTGTTTGGCGCGGTCTTTCTCGGTGAGCGCCTCTCCGGAGCGAACTGGCTTGGCGTCGCCCTTATCGCGGCGGGTGCTGTGCTGGTCGCCTATCGGGGGTAGTGGCACGCTATGGCGTGCGCTCTTCGTTTCAAGACGGGTGATGAAGATATCGAAGCGATTGGGCATCGTCCGGTCAGTGCTCCGTCGTGCTTTGGGGTTCGGTGTCGGAAAGCCTGATGGTCGTGGGCACGGTGCTCATCGGCAAGCCGCGTGCGGGCCGCTTGCAGGCAGCCGTTTGTCCTTGGCAACGCGGTTGCGGCCGGCATAGTAGGGCTCGAAAGCATCCTGTATCTTGAGGCTGTCCATCATCTCCTCCCGGGGAATTAGGGACTAAATCTGCCAAACCCGGTTTCGTTCCCTACTGTGGCAAAGGAATGGCGATTGCCTTACATCGACGTGAGCTTTTGCAAGCCCGCGCCAGCCATGCCAAACAAGGATTTGGCATGGGCCAAACAGGCCGAAGGGAGAGTTGATCAGTGACCGGTGAGACGGGCAAGCGCAGCTATGTGGTCGGGCAGGCCGAGATCGCGGCCCGGCCGCTGGAGCCGGCGCTCTATCTGGTGGCGACGCCGATCGGCAATCTCGCCGACATCACGCTGCGCGCGCTGGAGACGCTAGCCGCCGCCGACATCGTCGCCTGCGAGGACACGCGAGTGTCGCGCGTGCTGCTCGACCGCTACGGCATCCGCCGCCGCACCACGGCCTATCACGAGCACAATGCCGGCGAGGCTGGGCCGAAGCTGATATCGGCGCTTCAGGCCGGGCAGAGCGTGGCGCTGATTTCCGATGCCGGCACCCCACTGGTGTCCGATCCAGGCTACCGGCTGGTCGGCGAAGCGCTCGACCAGGGCATTCGCGTCGTGCCGATCCCCGGTCCGTCGGCGCCGCTTGCCGCGCTGACGGCGTCGGGTCTGCCGTCGGACGCTTTCCTGTTCGCCGGCTTTTTGCCGGTCAAGGTTGGCCAGCGGCTGTCGCGGCTGGAAGCGCTGAAAGCCGTGCCGGCGACGCTGATCTTCTTCGAATCGCCGCGCCGGCTGGCTGAGTCGCTCGGCGCCATGGTTGAAGCCCTGGGCGGCGAACGCAAGGCCGCTATCGGCCGCGAATTGACCAAGACCTTCGAGGAGATGCGCACCGGCACGCTGCAAGCGCTGGCCGATCACTATGCGGCGGCCGATACGCCGAAGGGCGAGATCGTCGTCTGTATCGGTCCGGCAGAGGCCAAGGCGGACGAGCCGGCCGATATCGACCGGTTGCTTTTGTCGCTCGCCGCCGAGATGCCGACCTCCAAGGCGGCGGCGGAAGCGGCCAAGATGACCGGCGGGCAGAAGCAGACGCTTTACCGGCGGCTCTTGGAACTGAAGGATATGGAAGGCCACAGTGGCTGAGCGCCCGAGCGCCAGCCGCCAAAAGGCCTATCGGCGCGGCCATCGCGGCGAGTGGCTGGCCGCGGTGGCGCTGATGCTGAAGGGTTACCGGATCCTGGCGCGCCGCCACCGCACCCGCTTCGGCGAGATCGACCTCATCGCGCGCCGCGGCGACCTGGTGCTGTTCGTCGAGGTCAAGGCGCGACGCACGCTGATGGAGGCTATGGAGGCTATCGGCCACGAATCGGAGCGCCGCATCGAGGGGGCGGCCGACATCTGGCTGTCGCGGCAGGCGGATTATGGCAAGCTGTCGATGCGGTTCGACATGGTCGCCGTGCTGCCTTGGCGCTGGCCGGTGCATGTCGAGAACGCGTTTTATGGGAGGAGTTAGAGGGTTACTTACCGGCGTTGCTCGCCCTTCGCTGGCTCAGGGCGTTCGTCGTTCGGAAAGCCAAGCAATTGGCTTTCCGTCCGCTACGCGGACCACTCCTCACCCCCAGATCATCAACGCCACCAGTCCGACGCCGCCGACCACCAGCCGCCACCAGCCGAACAGCGAATAGCCGTTGCGCGAGACGTAATCGAGCAGGAAGCGCACCACGATGAGTGCCGTGACGAAGGCGGCGACGAAGCCGATGGCGATGATCGGCAGGTCGGCACTGCTCAGCACATTGCGGTTCTTGAACAGGTCGAAGGCGAAGGCGCCGACCATGGTCGGAATGGCGAGGAAGAACGAAAACTCCGCCGCCGCCCGCTTGTCGACGCCCAAAAGCAGCGCGCCGACGATGGTCGAGCCCGAGCGCGATGTGCCGGGAATCAGCGACAGGCACTGGAACAGGCCGATCTGCAGGTAAAGCCGGGTCGGAAACCGCTCGACGTCGCGATAGACTGGCTTGAGGTTCATGCGGTCCACCGCCAGCAGCACGACGCCGCCGATGATCAGCATGATGCAGATCAGCCTTGGGGATTCGAACAGCACCGTCTTGATGAAATCATGCGCCAGCGCGCCGATGATCGCCGCCGGCAGGAAGGCGATGAGGATGCCGATGACGAAATGCCTGGTCAGCCGGTCGTGCGGCAGTTCGAGCAGCATTTTCCAGAGGCGGCGGAAATAAACGCTGAGGATCGCCAGGATGGCGCCGAGCTGGATCAGGATCTCGAAGGCCTTGCCGGTCGAGTGGAAGCCGAGGAAATGGCCGGCGAGCAGGATATGACCGGTCGAGGACACCGGTATGAACTCGGTCAGCCCCTCCAGCAGGCCGAGCAGCAGGGCTTCGACGAAGGTCTGGCTTTCCATGGCTACCTCGGCATTTGCGTGATGGCTGACAGAACGGCTTGCTTGTCATGGCCTGCAAGTCCCCCTATAGGTCGCAGCACCCTGACGGCCCGCTAACCGGGCGGCCAAGACTTACCGGTGCGCCCTGCGATTCGCCAGTGTGGCAATCCGGAATTCGCCACAGCTGGGACGAGCGCGATGCGCGAATTCCGGATTCTGAGCCACACTGCCAACTTAAGTTCTGGTGTGGTTTGGATTTGAAGTTCCTGAACGCGGATGCCGTTGAGGGGACAGGAACTTCAAATCCGAACCACACCAGTGCGCTTTATCATCGCGGAACCATGCTGACGCTTTTCCACCATCCCATGTTCGCCACCTGCCGCTTTGTCCGCCTCGCCTTTGGCGAGTATGGCGAGGAGCTGGCGCTGATCGAGGAGAAGCCGTGGACGCGGCGCAAGGAGTTCCTGGCGCTGAACCCGGCCGGCACGCTGCCGATCCTTTTGGCCGAAGGCGACGTGCCGATCGTCGGTGCGACGGTCATCTCGGAATATCTCGACGAGACGCGCGGGGTCTTGAAGCGCGACAAGCGGCTGTTTGCCGAGGACCCGATGCAGCGTGCCGAAATCCGCCGGCTGATCGACTGGTATCTCAACAAGGCCGAAAGCGAGGTCACAAGGCATCTGGTGCGCGAGCGCGTGCTGAAGCCGATCATGCCGGAAACGGCGGGCGGCGGCTCACCCGATTCAGGCGCGATCCGTGCGGCGCGCGCCAACATCCGCCAGCACATGAAATACACCAACTGGCTGGCCGGCACCCGCCATTGGCTGGCCGGTTCCAGGGTCACCTATGCCGATCTCGCCGCCGCCGCGACGCTGTCGGTGCTCGACTATCTCGGCGAGATCGACTGGCGTGAACACGCTGCCGCGCGCGAGTGGTACACGCGGGTGAAGTCGCGGCCCTCCTTCCGGCCGCTTTTGACCGACCGGGTGCGCGGCCTGTCGCCGGTGTCGCATTATGCGGACCTCGACTTCTGACGCCGCGAAACTGCGCGCGCTGATCGACGCGGAGGCGCGTCGCGCCGGCTTCGACGCCGTCGCCGTCACCTCTCCCGATGCGATCCCGTTGGCGCCGTCGCGGCTGGCCGAATTCGTCGCCGACGGTTTTCACGGCTCGATGGACTGGATCGCCGAGACGCTTGCGCGGCGCAGCGAGCCTTCCACGCTCTGGCCTGAAGTGCGCTCTATCATCGTGCTGGCGATGAACTACGGACCGGACCACGATCCGCGCGACCTGCTGGCCAGGCGCGACCGGGGCGCGATCTCGGTCTATGCGCAAAACCGCGACTATCACGAGGTGATGAAGGGGCGGCTGAAGGAGATCGCCGGCAAGATCGTCGCGCGCGCCGGCGGCGACGTCAAAGTGTTCGTCGACACCGCACCGGTCATGGAAAAGCCGCTGGCGGAAGCCGCGGGCCTGGGCTGGCAGGGAAAGCACACCAATCTAGTCAGCCGCGAACACGGTTCCTGGCTGTTCCTCGGCACTATCTTCACCACCGCCGAACTTGCGCCCGACCGGGCCGAGATCGACCATTGCGGCTCCTGCCGCGCCTGCCTCGATGCGTGCCCGACCGATGCCTTCCCGGCGCCCTATAGGCTCGATGCGCGGCGCTGCATCTCCTACCTCACCATCGAGAACAAAGGGCCGATCCCGCATGAATTCCGCGAGGCGATCGGCAACCGCATCTATGGCTGCGACGATTGTCTAGCCGCTTGCCCCTGGAACAAGTTCGCCAGGGCGGCTTCCGAGGCAAAACTCGCCGCGCGCGACGATCTGCGCGAACCGGCGATCACCGACCTGCTCGAACTGGACGATGCGGCCTTCCGTGCCTTCTTCTCGGGCTCGCCGATAAAGCGCATCGGCCGCGACCGCTTCCTCCGCAACGTTTTGATCGCAGCCGGCAATTCCGGTGATCCCGCGCTCGCCGGCACCGTGCGCGGACTGCTGGACGATGCCTCGCCTCTGGTGCGGGGCGCGGCAATATGGGCGCTGGCGCGGCTTGTGCCCGATGCCGAATATGCCGAACGGGCCGCCATCGGCCTGGCAACCGAGAACGATGCGGCGGTGCGCGAGGAATGGCGCCTGGCGCGGCCAACCAGGGCACATGCATGAGCGAAAAACAGGTCTTCATCTTCGGCGCCGGCTACTCGGGCAAGGCCTTTGCCCGGGCCAACCCGGGTGCTGCCGCGATCATCGGCACCACGCGCTCGCCCGACAAATTCGAGGCGCTGCGCCAGGCCGGCATCGCACCGCTGTTGTTCGACGGCGCGCTGACCGCTGAAGTCGGCGAGGCGCTGAAGAAAACGACGCATCTGGTGATCTCGGTCGCCCCCGACGACGCCGGCGATCCCGTGCTGAATGCCGCCCGCGCGGCGATCGCTCGAATGCCGGCGCTGGAGTGGATCGGCTATCTCTCCACCGTCGGCGTCTATGGTGATTATGCCGGCGCCTGGGTCGATGAAACAGCCGAATGCCGGCCGGTGTCGAAGCGCTCGGTGATGCGGGTCGCGGCGGAACAGGATTGGCTGAAGCTCGGCCGGGATATCGGCCGGCCGGTGGCGATCCTGCGGCTATCGGGCATTTACGGTCCGGGCCGCAACGCCCTGGTCAATTTGGAAAACGGCACCGCGAGGCGATTGGTCAAGCCGGACCAGGTGTTCAACCGCATCCATTGCGACGACATTGCCGGCGCGCTCTGGCAGCTCATCGGGAGCAACAAAGGCGGCATCTTCAACGTCACCGATGATGAGCCGGCGCCGCCGCAGGATGTCGTCGCCTATGCCGCGTCGCTGATGGGCGTCACGCCGCCGCCCGAAATTCCTTTCGACACTGCCCAACTTTCGCCCATGGCGCGGTCCTTCTATGGCGAAAACAAACGGGTCGCCAATGCGGCGATCAAGGCGGCGGGCTATCGTTTTCGCTTTCCGGATTACCGCACCGCCTTCGACCATATGTGGGCTGACGGCAACTGGCGCGACGGCGAGGCGCGCAGCCCGATGAAGCGCTGACTGTTGCGTGCTATGATTCGGTCTTGGGCTTGCGTTGGGGATCCGGTTTCATGAATACGGCGATGCGGCTGGGCAAGAAATCACTGTTGGCGGCGGCACTTGGCCTGCTCGCTCTCGCTGCGCAGCCTGCAATGGCCGAGGAGCGGGCCAAAGACCTGTTCGGCGCCAAGAAACTGCCGGCGGCGACCGCGGCGCAGTCGATCGGCTTCTACTCCAAGGGCTGTTTCGCCGGCGGCGTCGCCATTCCAATGGACGGCCCGACCTGGGAGGTGATGCGCCCCTCGCGCAACCGCCGCTGGGGCCATCCGGCGATGATCGCGGTGATCGAGAAATTGTCGCGCGACGCTGCCGCCGATGGCTGGCCCGGCCTTTTGATCGGCGACATTTCGCAACCGCGCGGCGGCCCGATGATGACCGGCCATGCCTCGCACCAGATCGGCCTCGACGCCGATATCTGGCTGACGCCGATGCCCAGCCGACCGCTGTCGACGGCACAGCGCGAATCGATGAGCGCCACCTTGATGGTCGACGAGAAGACCCATCTGGTGAAGGACGCATTGTGGACGCCGCAGCACACGGCGCTTCTGAAACGGGCGGCAAGCTATCCGCAAGTCGAGCGCATCCTGGTCAATCCGGGCATCAAGAAAAAGCTCTGCGACACCGTCAAGGGCGACCGCGCTTGGCTGCGCAAGGTCAGGCCGTTCTGGGGCCACGACTATCATTTCCACATGCGCATCGGCTGCCAGCCGGGTTCGCCCAATTGCAAGGCCCAGGAAACGACGCCGGATGATGACGGCTGTGGCAAGCCATTGGCCTGGTGGTTCACGCAGGAGCCGTGGCGGCCCAACAAGAACCCCGATGCGCCGAAAGCCCGTGACGTGATGACGATGGCGAACCTGCCCAGCGAATGCCGCGCCGTGCTCGACGCGCCGGGGCCGGCCTCGGCCGAAGCCGCGACCTACCATGGCGGCGCCGTGCCGGTCGCGGTGGTCGCATCCGAACCGGAAGCGCCGGCACAGCCCGTCACCACGGTCAGCGGCGCTGGCGATTTGCCAAGCGCGGCCAATGCGTTCGCAGCCACCCCCAGGATGGGCGCTCCGGTGCCACGTCCGCGACCGCCGGCGAACTGACCGCCGCGCACAATGATAGCGTCCCTCGCCCCGTTTACGGGAGAGGATGCCGGCAGGCAGGTGAGGGGCGGCGCCGGCGCTTGAAAACTGGCACTGAAGCGGCTTTCCCTTTGCGGGACCATGCGCTAGTCAACGACGAGGCAGCGAGAAGCTGCCGAGAACGAGGCGGACGAAGAGCATGGCAGGCGATGACGACACTTTGCTGCGGTTTCCGATCCTGATCGGCGACATCGGCGGCACCAATGCGCGCTTTTCGATCGTGCTCGACGCCAATTCCGAACCTACCGAGCCGCAAATCGTCCAGACCGCCAACTACAACACCATCGACGAGGCGATCCAGGCGGCCGTGCTCGACCGCTCGTCGGTGCGGCCCAATTCGGCGGTGCTGGCGGTGGCCGGGCCAGTCGACGGCGACGAGATCGAACTCACCAACTGCCCTTGGGTGGTCAAGCCCAAGCAGATGTTTGCCAATGTCGGCCTGAGCGACATCGTCGTGCTCAACGATTTCGAGGCGCAGGCGCTGGCCGTCGTCGCGCTCGGCGAGGAGCACATGGAAAAGATCGGCGGCGGCACGCCGGAGCCCAATGCCGGACGTGTGGTGCTCGGACCCGGAACGGGCCTCGGCGTTGCCGGGCTGGTCCATGCGCTGCGCCACTGGATCCCGGTGCCCGGTGAGGGCGGCCATATGGACATAGGCCCACGCACGCCACGCGATTTCGAGGTTTTCCCGCATATCGAGAAGCTCGAGGGCCGCATTTCGGGCGAACAGATCCTGTGCGGACGCGGTCTCGTCAACGTCTACCGGGCGGTGGCCAAGGCCGACGGCAAGCCAGCGCCCTTCACCACGCCGGCCGAGGTCACCGGCGCGGCATTGGCCAAGACCGATCCGGTCGCGCAGGAAGCGCTGGAGACTTTCGTCACCTGCCTCGGGCGCACCGCCGGCGACCTTGCCCTTGTGTTCATGAGCCGTGGCGGCGTGTTCTTGACCGGCGGCATCGCGCAGAAGATCGTGCCGGCGCTGAAGCAAGGCAATTTTCGCGCTGCCTTCGAGGACAAGGCGCCGCACAGCGCGCTGATGCGCACCATGCCGGTCTATGTCATCACCCATCCGCTGGCCGCACTTCTGGGCCTTGCCGCCTATGCCAGGAACCCGTCGCTATTCGGCGTCCAGACGGCGGGCCGGCGCTGGCAGGCCTGAAGCTCAAGGGCCGCGATCCGCTTGGGCGCCCGCGACGAAGTTAATCAGCCGCGGCCATAGGCAAGCCGGCCGCATGGCGCTAAGAGGGGTGCCGAATTTGCAGCCCGGTCCTACGAGGCGGAAAACCACAAAGCGCTCCCGATTTGACCCTTCAAGCCCCACACAAACAGAAAGTCCGGCCCAGCGAGGTCACGGCGGTGCTCCGCCGCATCCTCGCTGAAAATGGCAATGAGTATCGCTGGACCTATGTCGTTGCCGTCACCTGCCTGCTGATTGTTTCCGGCACCACTGCCTTCACGGCGTGGATCATGGCCCCGATGATCAACCAGATATTCTACGAACGGCGCGGCGATATGATCGTCTGGATCTGCGCCGGTTTCATGGGCGCCTCGGTGCTGCGCGGCTTCGCCGGCTATGGCCAGGCCGTCGCGCTGGCCAAGATCGGCAACAATCTGGTCGCGCGCTACCAGAAGCGCAGCTTCGACCATCTGATGAAGCTCGGCGTCGACTTCTTCAACGATACGCGTTCCGGTCGGCTGGCGGCACAGGTCAACGAGAATGTCGGCGGCGTTCGCGATCTTCTGTCGCTGACGCTGACCTCAATCAGCCGCGACGCGGTCACGCTGGTCGCTCTCGTCGGCGTCATGATCTACCAGGATCCGGTGTTGTCGCTCAGCTCGCTGCTGATCGGCCCGCCGCTGATCTGGGCCGTCGTCTACATCACCCGCCGGCTGCGGCGCATCAACCGGGAATCCGTGCTGATCAATTCGCGGCTGAACGGATCCGTGCAGGAGGCCACGCAGGGCATCGCCATCGTCAAGGCCTTCACCCTGGAGCAGGAACTCGCACGCCGCATCGGCATCATGGCCGATACGGCCGAGCAGCGTAACAACAAGATCGCCCGCGTCTCGGAGCGGCTGTCGCCGATTTCCGAGATCCTGGGCGGCCTCGCCATTACCTCCGTGCTTGCCTATTCCGGCTACCGGGCGTTGGTGCTGGGGCAACCGCCGGGCGCGGTGTTTTCCTTCATCACCGCGCTGATCATGGCCTACGACCCGGCAAGACGCCTGGCGCGCACACAGGTGGGCATGGAACGTGCGCTGGTCAACGCGCGCATGATTTACGAGCTGCTGGACCTGGAGCCGAAACAGGGCGACGCGTCCGATGCCGTCGAGGCCAGGATCACCACCGGCGAGGTGCGGTTCGACAATGTGACGTTCGGCTACAGCGCCGACCTGCCGGTGCTGAGGGATCTGAGCTTTACCGCCGCCGCCGGCAAGGTGACGGCGATCGTCGGTGCGTCGGGCGCCGGCAAATCGACGCTGGTGGCGCTCCTGCAGCGCTTCTACGACGTCGACCAGGGCACCATCGAGGTCGATGGCCAGGACATCTCGAAAGTGACCAAGCATTCGCTGCGGCAGTCGATCGCCTATGTGGCGCAGGCACCTTATCTGTTCGAGGGCACGATCCGCGACAACATCCGCTACGGCCGTCTGTCGGCCACGGACGCCGAGATCGAACAGGCGGCCAAACAGGCGGCAGCCGACGAGTTCATCCGCCAGCAGCCGCAAGGTTACGACACGCCGGTCGGCGAAGGCGGCTCGACCCTTTCCGGCGGCCAGCGCCAGCGCGTCTCGATCGCCCGCGCCATCGTGCGCCAGGCACCGATCCTGCTGCTCGACGAGGCCACATCGGCGCTCGACAACGAGGCCGAGGCGCGCGTCCAGGAGGCGCTGACGCATGTCATGCAGGGGCGCACGACGATCGTCATCGCGCACCGGCTGTCGACGGTGATCAATGCCGACCACATCATCGTGCTGGAAGAGGGACGGCTGGTCGAGGAAGGCACGCACGCGACACTGATGGCCGACCCGGACAGCATCTATGCCCGCTTCCACCGCATACAGGGCGTCAAGGGCCTGGGGCTTGTCGACGACAGCGCGCCGATCCAAACTTCGGGTCGAGACCTAGGGACGCGGAACATCGCCGGGAGCACGGCATGAGCGAGACATCGGCAACGACCGGCAAGCCTGCAAGCGATGGCAAGCCTACAGGCGATATGGGCCTCGTGGTCGTGGGCGCGGCCGGCCGCATGGGCCAGACGCTGATCCGCGCCATCCACACCATTCCGGGCGCGCGCGTCATCGGCGCCGTCGAGCGGGCGGGCTCACCCCATCTGGGCAAGGATGCCGGCGAGCTGGCGGGCATCGGCATCATCAATGTGCCGATATCAGACGATCCGCTGCCGGCCTTCGCCAAGGCCGACGGCGTGCTCGATTTCACCACGCCGGCCTCGACGGTCGAGTTTGCCGGCTACGCGGCACAGGCGCGCATCGTCCATGTCATCGGCACCACCGGCTGCTCGGCGCAAGACAATGCGAAAATTGCTGCCGCCGCGCGCCACGCGACGATCGTCAAGTCGGGCAATATGAGCCTCGGCGTCAATTTGCTGGCGGTGCTGGTCGAACAGGCAGCGCGCGCGCTCGACGCCGACGATTTCGACATCGAGATCCTCGAAATGCACCACAGGCACAAGGTCGACGCGCCGTCCGGCACCGCGTTGCTGCTCGGCGAGGCTGCCGCCGCCGGACGCGATATCGCGTTGGCCGGCAATGACGTGCGTTCACGCGACGGCCACACAGGCGTGCGAAAAACCGGCTCGATCGGCTTTGCCACGCTGCGCGGCGGCTCTGTCGTCGGCGACCACAGCGTGATCCTGGCCGGCACCGGCGAGCGCATCACGCTGTCTCATCATGCCGAGGACCGTGCCATCTTCGCCCGCGGTGCCGTCAAGGCGGCGCTTTGGGCACGCGGCAAGAAGCCGGGGCTGTATTCGATGCGGGACGTGCTCGGCTTAAGCTGAGGCGGACCGTCACATCTTGTAGCGATTGTAGGGAGCAAACATGTCGAGAACCCTCGTGCTCGTGCGCCACGGCCAGAGCGAATGGAATTTGAAGAACCTGTTCACCGGCTGGCGCGACGTCGACCTGACCGAGCAGGGCCATGCCGAGGCCAAGGCCGCCGGGCAAAAACTGAAGGCGCGTGGCCTGAAGTTCGACATCGCCTTCACCTCCGCCCTGGTCCGGGCGCAGAAGACCTGCCAGCATATTCTCGACGCCGTCGGCCAGAGCGACCTCCAGACCATCCGCGACCAGGCGCTGAACGAGCGCGACTATGGCGACCTTTCCGGCCTCAACAAGGACGATGCCCGCAAGAAATGGGGCGAGGACCAGGTGCACGTCTGGCGCCGCTCCTACGACGTGCCGCCGCCCGGCGGCGAAAGCCTGAAGGACACCGGCGCGCGCGTCTGGCCCTATTACCTGCATGACATGCAGTCGCACGTGCTGCGCGGCGGCACCGTGCTGGTTGCCGCCCACGGCAACTCGCTGCGCGCGCTGATCATGGCGCTGGACGGCAAGTCGGGCGAGGAGATCGTCAAGCTCGAACTCGGCACTGGCGTGCCGGTCATCTACCAGCTCAACGCCGATTCCACCGTCGCGTCGAAGGAAGTGCTGGAGGGCTGAGCCGGCAAGCGGCGAACCGCTTTGAAAAAAGCGCGTTGACAGCAATCACTTGCCCGCTTACATGAGCCCGCACCAGCCCAGATGGCGGAATTGGTAGACGCGCACGGTTCAGGTCCGTGTTCCGCAAGGAGTGGAGGTTCGAGTCCTCTTCTGGGCACCAAATTCCCGTTTCGAACCGTTTTATGTGGTTCAGACGCTTAGACAAAAAGCCCGGTTCGTCCGGGCTTTTTTGTTATTCCGCGGCAGCAAGCTGTCGGCCCTGGCTGTACTCAGACCAAGCCTGTCTCAGGATCTGAACGGACGAGGTCAGGAATATCCCGGCCATCAGTGCGGCGACGACGAGATCCGGCCAGGCGGTGGATGTGCTCCAAACCCCTATGGCGGCAGCCATCACCACCACATTTCCGATGGTGTCGTTGCGCGAGCAAAGCCAGACCGAGCGGACATTCGCGTCGCCATCCTTGTAGGGACGCAGCAGCAGGACGGAGGCGAGGTTTGCCGCCAGCGCCATGAAGCCGATGACACCCATGACCTCCGCACTCGGAACGCCGAGGATCATGGTCTGGTAGGCCGTCGAGCCGAACACCCACAGCGCCATAACGAACAGCGACAGGCCCTTGAACAAGGCCGCCGTCGCGCGTGTCTGCAGGGTCGCGCCGATCACGGCGAGGCTGAGGCCGTAGGTGACGGTATCGGCGAGGAAGTCCAAGGCATCGGCCTTGAGGGCTTGCGATCCGGCCAGCTGCCCGGCAACCATCTCGGTGAGGAACATCGCGCCGTTGATCGCAATGACAGCCCAAAGCACGCGTTTGTAGCGAATATCCATGCCATCGAAGAGGGCCACGCCGCCCGAGCAGCATGAGGCATTCGCCGAGCCCACACCTGCCGCTTCCGCCTTGCCGATCCCGGCCGGCAGCACCAGAGGCGGCGGGCCTGCGCAGATCGTTGTTTCGTGAGCGCAGCAATCGTGAGCCATTGAAAATCTCCATGTTTCAAGCCACTCTAGTTCCTCTAGCCACTAGAGGTTCAAGGGGTTTTATGGATTTCTCAATCGGCAAGCTTTCGCGGCGAACGGCGGTGAAGGTCCCCACCATCCGCTACTATGAGCAGATCGGCCTGCTGCCGGCGCCACCGCGCACCGACGGGCAGCAAAGACGCTACGCCAAGGGCGCCGTTTCGAGGCTGGCTTTCATCAAACACGCCCGCGAACTGGGCTTTGAGATCGACGCCATTCGGACGCTGCTGGCGCTTCAGGACAGACCAGAGCAGTCCTGTGCGTCAGCCGACGCCATAGCCAAGGCCCGGCTGGCGGAAGTCGAGAGCAGGATCGCCAGCCTCAACGCTCTGCGACTGGAGCTGGCACGCATGGTC
This sequence comes from Mesorhizobium sp. LNHC221B00, assembly GCF_000502935.1. Lineage (NCBI taxonomy): Bacteria > Pseudomonadati > Pseudomonadota > Alphaproteobacteria > Hyphomicrobiales > Phyllobacteriaceae > Mesorhizobium > Mesorhizobium sp. LNHC221B00. Next base: position 23,858 of record NZ_AYWR01000008.1, read on the forward strand.
GATGAGTGCGCCTGCGGCCGGGTGGCTGAATGCCGGGTCATCGAGACTTTGGCTGATCGGAGCCATGAACACGGCCCTTTGGCCCTGGGGTGAAGTGTCCAATCCGCGTGGGCTCTGCTCGGCGGCCAGCCAAATGTCAGCTGCAGCACGGCTTTCCCTCAATTGCCGGTGCAACATGAAACGCTGGCCTTCTGTTGCGCCTCGAGCCATCGGTCGCGCGGCTTGCAGCTCGCTGGCCGCGGTGACAAGTCGACACGCACGGTGCCCGCGACGATTTCGGGCAGGGCCGCGCTGTAGAGTTGCATGGGCCGCACGCCGTCGCTGACCTCGAAGGTCAGCTTGGCCGAATGGTCGAGCCCGACATGCTCGGTTACCTTGCGGATGATGGCTGAGAACCTGGCCGCCGGCATATGCGTGCGTTCGGCCTCATCCACATCAAGCAACTGCACAAAGATCTCCGACCAGGATTCGGGATTGGCGCCGCAATCGAGCGCGGCGAACTGGCCGGCCTTCACTTCGGTCACGTGGTAGCCAGACCGCACCGCGTGTCCGTCATAGACAAACACCAGGGCTTTTTCCCCGTGGGCGGACAGGAACCCAAGCAAGCCCTCTATGGTGATGTCGGCCGAGCCGGGCGGCAGGATATGGTCGAATTCGGGGTGGTCGAATTCGGTGTTGTCAGGGCCGACCATCTGCGGTAATCCTTATTTTGATATTTTTAGGATTATTGAAATATGGATGAACGTCAAGCCCTTTCCGCATTCGGGGCGCTGTCGCAGGAAACGCGCCTGAGGCTTTTGCGGCGGCTGGTCATTGCCGGGCCAGACGGCATCGCCGCCGGCGTCCTGGCCGAGCAGATGGAGGTCTCGCCCTCCAACGTCAGCTTTCACCTGAAGGAACTTGAACGCGCCGGCCTGGTCGCTGCGCGGCGAGATTCCAGGTCGATTGTCTATAGCGCCGCGTATGACGCGCTGACCGGCCTTATCCGGTTTTTGATGGAGGATTGCTGCTCCGGCCGGCCGGAAATCTGTTCGCCGGCGCTCAACCCGACATGCTGCGTCCCGAACGATGGAAGCCGTGCCGATGCCTGAATACAGCGTGCCGCGCCGTGTCGCGGCCGAGGCGCTCGGTACTGCTTTCCTCGTCGCCACGGTGGTCGGCTCCGGCATCATGGCCGAGACGCTGACGCAGGACAAAGCTGTTGCGTTGCTCGGCAACACGCTGCCGACAGGCGCCATTCTTGTGGTCCTCATCACCATCCTGGCGCCCATCTCCGGAGCGCATTTCAATCCGGCGGTCACGCTGGTCTTCACAGTCCTGCGGCAGCTGCCGATGAGCTTGGCTGGACTGTACATCGTGGCCCAGACCCTCGGCGGCATTGCCGGCACGGTGACGGCGCACGCAATGTTCGGCCAGTCGTTCGTGCAGGCCTCAACGCATATACGCACCGGCGGCGCTCAATGGCTGTCTGAAGGTGTCGCGACCTTTGGCCTGGTCGCCGTCATCCTGGCGGGCGTGCGGTTCGAGCGGAAAGCTGTTCCCTGGCTGGTCGGTCTCTACATCACCGCCGCTTACTGGTTCACGGCATCGACGTCGTTCGCCAACCCCGCGGTTGCCCTGGCGCGTTCGCTGTCCAACACCTTTTCCGGCATTCGGCCTGCCGACCTTCCCGGGTTCATCGTCGCCGAACTGGCCGGCGCACTCATCGCCGCCGGCACGATGAGCTGGCTGCTTTCGCCAGCCTCGACCGTCGCACACACCGAAAGGGCAGCACCATGACTGTCACCATCTATCACAACCCGGCTTGCGGCACGTCACGCAACACGCTGGCTCTGATCGAAGCGAGCGGCGAAACGCCCGAAATCATCGAGTATCTGAAAAATCCACCCTCGCGCTCTCGCCTTGTCGGCCTGCTCAAGGCCATGAGCATGCCCGCGCGGGCGCTGCTGCGTGAGAAGGGCACGCCCTATGCCGAGTTGGGCCTGGCTGACGCAAAATGGAGCGAGGACGAGTTGATCGACCAGATGCTCGCCCATCCAATTCTTATCAACCGGCCGATTGTCGAGACCCCGCGCGGCACGCGGCTTTGCCGGCCGTCGGAACTGGTGCTGGACTTGCTCGACCACCCCGTGGTCAGCTTCACCAAGGAGGATGGTGAAGCGGTGACCTATCCCGCCCGTTGATGAGCCGAGACCAATCGACGCCGGACCGTCGCGTCATCGTCACGACGCTCGGGCTCACGCAAATCATGGCGTGGGGCTCTTCCTACTACCTGCCGGCCGTGATTGGCCCTGCCGTGTCGGCTCGAACCGGCTGGCCGTTTCCCTGGGTGATCGGCAGCCTGTCGCTCGGGCTGTTGGTCGCGGGCCTGATATCGCCGCATGTCGGGGCGGCAATCGAACGCCATGGCGGCCGCATGACACTCGCCTTCAGCGCCGTTTGCCTCGGCATCGGCCAAGCCGTGCTTGCCGCGTCGCCGAACCTGCCCGTCTTCGTCGCCGGCTGGCTCATCATGGGTTTCGGAATGGGCGCCGGCCTTTACGATGCGGCCTTCGGCACGCTCGGACGGCTGTATGGGCGCGGTGCCCGTTCGACGATCACCAGCCTGACGCTGTTTGGCGGCTTCGCCAGCACGGTGTGCTGGCCGATTTCGGCGCTTCTGCTCGATGCGTTCGGCTGGCGCGGCGTGTGCCTGGTGTATGCGGCAATCCAGCTCCTGGTGGCGTTGCCCGCCTATCTGCTCGTGCTGCCGCGTGGCGTTCCCGCCGAACCCCCGCTCGCGGCGGCCACCGGCCCGGAAGCCGGCCTGGCGCCGCGCAGCCTGCCCCTGATGGCCACGCTGGCGGCAAGCATCACGCTGTCGGCGGTCATATCATCGACATTGTCGGTGCATCTGCTGACCGTGTTGCAATCGACTGGGCTTGCACTCGCTGCCGCGGTTGGCCTTGGCGCGCTGGTTGGCCCTTCGCAGGTCGGTGCCCGGGCCGTAGAGATGGCCATCGCCCGCTATCATCATCCGATATGGACCAAACTGGCCTCGGTGGCATTTGTCGTCTTCGGCGTTGCTGCGCTGTGGACCGGACTGCCGATGCTGCCCGTCGCCCTTGCGCTTTACGGCGCCGGCATCGGCCTGGAATCCATCGCGCGTGGCACGTTGCCTCTGGCGCTGTTTGGCGCCCCCGGTTACGCGAAACTGATGGGACGGCTTGCCATGCCAAGCTTGATTGCCCAGGCCGCCGCGCCTTCGCTGGGCGCTCTCTTGCTGGAGCATGTCGGCGCGTCGGGCTTGCTGTCGGTGCTGCTTGGGCTCGCCCTTGTCAATGTCCTATTGGTCGCCGCTCTGCTCACTTTTAAACGCAACTCCTCGCGACCTGTCCGCACCATCGTACCATCCTAGTCTAGATCGGATACACCGGTCGCGTACCACTATTGCACGATAGCATACCTCCACCGGCCGCTTTTTTTTGCTGGTTGGCAACGTATGTTGCCCAGTACGTTCAATATTGAGTCCATGGACAGGGTGGGAATGAGTGGTTTTCGCATCCGCTTCGATTGGTTATCATCGTTTCGGACTCGGGCCGCGATCCCGCGATCTGTCTCTATTGGATGGCGATCCACGCACTGTTCTTCTCAATGAGCTGGATGAGCCGGACATTGCCCTCCTTACTGGTGGAGGTCTCCTGTCCGCCGCCGAAATCATCACGCAACGACATCGCCAGGATCACCTTCCGCGCGGCTATCTCGCGGCGGCGATCCGCCGCCTCACCTTCTTCGTGCCGATCGATCGCCGGGTGCTCGAAGCGGAAGTGCGGGCCCGGATAGACCGCGCCCTGATCGCCAGGACAGGGCTCGTCGAGCGGCTGGTGACATTCTGGATGAACCATTTCGTGGTCGAGACCAGTGCCAATGGCACTGTCCGGCGCACCGCGGCGGCATTCGAGCGGGAAGCCATCCGGCCTTTCGTGCTCGGGCGGTTCGAAGACATGCTTGTCGCTGTAACCCGGCACCCGGCAATGCTTTCCTACTTCAACAGCGCCAATTCGGTCGGGCCGAATTCGGTGATCGGGCGCCGGTCCGGGCGCGGCTGCAATGAAAACCACGCGCGCGAATTGCTGGAATTGCACACGGTCGGGGTCGAGGCGGGCTATTCGCAGGCAGATGTCAGCGCGCTGTCGAAAGTGTTGACCGGCTGGAGTTACAGGGGCGCCAGCGAGGATGATGAACTCGCCGATGACTACGGCCGCTTTTGCTTCACCGCGGATGCACACGAGCCTGGCGGCCAGCAGGTCATGGATGTCGACTATCCGCAAACCGGCGTGGATCAGGGCGAAGCGGTTCTGTCCGCCCTGGCGGGCCATGAAGCAACGGCAAGGCGGATCGCCTGGAAGCTCGTCCGTCACTTCATCAACGATGATCCCGCGCCCGACATTGCCGAAACGATCGCGGCAATCTTCCTGGAGAGTGCCGGGGATCTGAAAGCGTGCGTACGAATGCTGCTTCTCCACGACAAGGCGTGGGGCCCGGCGGTGAAGATCAAGAGTCCCAGCGAATTCCTGTGGTCGGCTCTCAGGGCACTGGATCTCCGCACCGATGTCGCGCAGGTCGCGCGCGTGTTGAGTGCACTTGGGCAGCCATTGTGGAATCCGAACGCTCCCAATGGCTTTCCTGATCACGCCGATAGCTGGCTGGCGGGCAATGCGATGACCGATCGCCTCGATTTCGCCGAAGAGCTGGCGGCGCGCGCCCGTGTCGACCTGGATCCGCTGGCCCTCGTCGATGCGGTGCTGGGCACGGCCTGTTCCGCAACCACGCGGGAGCATATCGCGCACGCCCGAAGCAGATCCCAGGCGCTGGCTTTGCTGCTCATGAGCCCGGAGTTCCAACGCAGATGACGGGGACGCCCCCCATGCCTGCCTCAAACGGCAGTTTCGTCGCCTGGTCGAGAATGCCACGCATGGCCCACGCGGCGCCGCGCGATCCACGGATGGTGGTCGTGATCCTGCGCGGAGCCTTGGACGGTCTGGCCGTTACGCCACCCATCGGGGACCCGGATTACGCGCGGTTGCGGGGCGAGCTTGCGATTGGCGTGGCCGGCATAGGCCGCATCCTGTCATTGGACGGGTTTTTCGGCTTGCACGACGCAATGCGGACATTGCACGACCACTACGTGGCCGGCGACACCCTGATCGTCCATGCCGCCGCCACGCCCTACAGGGATCGATCCCATTTCGACGGCCAGGATGTCCTGGAAAGCGGCATGCCCGGACCGAGAGATACAGCATCCGGCTGGCTCAATCGTGCGGTGCTGGAACTTCCGGTCGGCGACCGGATCGAGGTTGCCCGGCCGGTCGGACTGGCCGTCAGCCCCACTGTCCCGCTGATTTTCCGCGGTGCCGCACCCACATTGACATGGACGCCGCCAAATTTCCGGTCAGCCTCCCCGGACACGCAAGATCGCCTCATGGGGCTTTATGGCGAAATCGATCCGGCGCTCTTGCGTGCCTTTATCGAGGGCCGCGAGATAGACAGCCTGTCGGCTCATGGCGACGATCCGGTGCCGCGCACAAGAATGGCCGGGCCTTCCTTTCGCGAAGCTGCGGAGGGCGCGGCGAAATTGCTTGCGGCCGAGTCCGGCCCGCGCATTGCCGCACTCAGCTTCGACGGCTGGGACACGCACGCGAAAGAGGGCGCCAAGGACGGGAAGCTGGCAAGGCTGTTGGCGGCCCTGGACGGCGCTTTGGAGGGTTTGGTCAGCGGCCTGAAGTCCGTCTGGCACGATACCGTTATCGTGGTCATCACCGAATTCGGGCGTACGGCGCGGATCAACGGCAATGAGGGGACCGATCACGGTACCGCCACGACGGCCTTCCTGATGGGTGGCGCCGTCAACGGCGGACGGGTGGTCGCGGACTGGCCGGGACTTGGAACCTCGCAATTGTATCAAGGCCGGGACCTGATGCCGACCACCGATCTTCGGGCGGTGCTGAAGGGCCTTCTGCGCGACCATCTCGGCATCTCGGAGCTCGCTTTGTCGCAGCGTGTATTCCCGTCCAGCGTCGCCGTCAGGCCTTTGAACGGGCTGATCGGGTAGCGCGCGCTGAACATCTGCGCCCGACGCCGTCTGTCGGCACCTCGTGTCGCTGGCCTCGCCTCCCGGCTAGGCATCAAACAAACCGCTTCAAACCCGACGCCCGCTTCGTTACGCTCAAGACCATGTCTCAATCCAGCATGTCTCAATCCAGCACCGCGATCTTCGGCGCCCGTCGCGACCAGGCCTTTCCAACGCTGGCCGAGGTGGACATCGACCGGATGCGCCGGTTCGGCGAGGCCGCCGCCTATGCCGCCGGCGAGCCCATCATCAAGGCCGGCGACGTGGCGCCAGGCCTGATCCTCGTGCTGTCGGGCAAGGTCGATATCACACAGGATGGCGGGCTCGGCCGGCGCGAGACCATCGTCACCCATGGACCCGGCAGCTTCGTCGGCGAACTGGCGCAGCTTTCGGCCCGCCCCTCGCTGGTCAATGCCGAGGCCGCCGAACCGGTCGAGGCGTTCGTCATCCCCTCGCAGCGTGTGCGCGACCTGATGGTGCAGGAGGCCAATCTCGGCGAGCGCATCATGCGGGCGCTGATCCTGCGCCGTGTCGGGCTGCTGGAAAGCGCTACCAGCGGGCCGATCATCATCGGACCATCAGACAATGCCGACGTGTTGCGGCTGCAGGGCTTCCTGGCCCGCAGCGGCCAGCCGCACCGCGTGCTCGATTCCGCCAGCGACCCCTGCGCCAAAACCCTGGTCGAGCGCTTCGACGTCGATCCACACCATCTGCCGGTCGTGCTGTGTCCGAACGGCAGGCTGCTGCGCAACCCCACCGAGAAAGACCTCGCCCGCTGCATCGGCCTGCTCAGGCCGATCGACGCCGATACGCTGTATGACGTCGCCATTGTCGGCGCCGGGCCGGCTGGGCTGGCGGCCGCGGTCTATGCGGCGTCCGAAGGGCTGTCGACCATCGTGCTCGACTGCCGGGCGTTCGGCGGGCAGGCCGGCGCCTCCTCGCGCATCGAAAACTATCTCGGTTTCCCGACAGGCATTACCGGCATGGCGCTGATGGCGCGCGCCTACAACCAGGCGCAGAAATTCGGCGTCGAAATGGTGATCCCCGACGAGGCGAAGCTGTTGAGCGCCGCGACCGACAAATCCGGCGCCCGCTATCTGCTCGATGTCGGCGACGGCGAGACCGTGCGCGCGCGCAGCGTGGTCATCGCCAGCGGCGCGCGCTATCGCCGCCTCGATGTCGCCAATTTGACGCAGTTCGAGGGAACCTCCGTGCACTATTGGGCCTCGCCCATCGAAGGGCGGCTCTGCGCCGGCCAGGAAGTGGCGCTGGTCGGCGCCGGCAATTCGGCGGGCCAAGCCGCGGTCTACCTCGCCAGCCATGCGCACAAGGTGGTGCTTTTGGCGCGTGGTGGCAGCCTCGAAGCCTCGATGTCGCGCTATCTGGTGGAGCGCATCAGGGCGCAGCCGAACATCGAGGTGCTGACCGAGACCGAAATCGAGGCGCTGGAGGGCGAGGGCGGCAATCTTGCCACGGTGCGCTGGCGCAACCGCGTCAGCGGCGAGGAGACGACACGCCCGATCCGCCATCTCTTCCTGTTCATCGGCGCCGACCCCAACACCGACTGGCTCGCGCAGTGCAACGTGACGCTGGATGCCAAGGGGTTCATCCGCACCGGGTCAGAGCTGGGGCCGGCGCACGGCCTGATGGAGACCAGCCTCGGCGGCGTGTTTGCCATTGGCGACGTGCGCTGCGGCTCGGTCAAGCGCGTCGCGGCGGCCGTCGGCGAGGGTGCCCAGGTGGTCGCCGCATTGCATGCCTATCTTGCGCAAACGAAGAGTTGAGCCTCAACTGGCAGGGAGAGTGTGATGGCGGATGAATGCAAGCATGCGGCTGGGATCAAGGACGTTACGCCGAGCGCGCTTGGCTGCGAGGAGTGCCTGAAAAGCGGCTCGTGGTGGGTGCATCTGCGGCTCTGCCGCACCTGCGGCCATGTCGGCTGCTGCGACGACTCGCCCAACCGCCATGCGACAAAACATTTTCATGCCACCAGCCATCCGATCATCGAAGGCTACGATCCGCCGGAAGGCTGGGGCTGGTGCTATGTCGACGAGGTCTTTCTCGACCTCGGCGACCGCACGACGCCGCAGAACGGTCCGATCCCGCGATTTTATTGAGACCGTCCCGGAGGCGGTTCGGCCAGGCCTATCGCACCGACCCCGTAATCGTCCGGTCGATATCGGGAACGGATTTGCGCTCGTTGCCCGCAAGGGCGGCGATGGCGAGCAGGCTGGCCACCACCGGAACGAACAGGATGGCGACGCGGGCCTGTACATAAAGAATGGCGCGCCATTCGCTGCGCTTGTCGGGGCTGTCGCTCATCATACTCGCTTTGCCATGGACCCCCCGGGCGTCACATAGAGGTGAACGGTTAAACAACTCCTTCCGGCTTCGTTAACGGGTGCAGCGCGCAAAGCTTTCAGTTCAGGCCAATCCGCCTGGCGCCTTGCCGGAACAGCGCCTCGGCATCCGGCTCGAAGCGGAAGGTGCCGATGAAATCGTCGGCGCGGTAATCGGGCATTGTCTTGCGGATGGCGGCGGCGAAACCGTGCGCCTCGTCGAGTCGACCGGCCAGCGCCAGGCAATGCGCGGCGATCGCCAGGATGATGGCATGGGCGTTGGGCCGTGCCGCCGCCTTCAGCGCCCATTCGGCCGCCTCCTCGAATTGGCCGAGCCGGACATGCGACATCGCCCGCGCGCCCAGCATGCCGAACAGCAGCGGGTCGAAGGGGCTGAGATGCCGCGAATGGTCGGACGAACTTATCGCCGCCTGCGGGTCGCCCGACTGCGAATGCACGAAGGACAGCGCGTAGTGGCCGAGCGCGAAATTCGGGCTGAGGTCGACCGCGCGTTCGAGTTCGGAGAGCGATCCGTCCTGCTCGCCGCGCAGCCACAGCGCCCGCCCCATCGCCCAGTGCGCGGCCGGATTGTGGTCGTCGACCAGCACGCTCTGGCCGGCGCTTTCGAAGGCCAGCGCGCTTTCGCGGTCGCGGTCGCCCCAGCGCTGGAAGGCGGCCTGCCAATGGGTGAAGGAGAGGCCGGCATGGGCGCGGGCAAAGGTCGGATCGAGTTCGACGGACGTGGCAAAGAGGTTCCGCGCCTGCTCGTTTTCCGCCTGCGTGAAACGGTACATGTGCCAGAGGCCGCGATGATAGGCCTCCCAGGCATTGAGCGAATTGGGCGCCTTCAGCATGGCGCGGTTGCGCTCGACGGTTTCGATCTCGGCCGAGATCGACGAGACGATGCTGTCGCCGATATCGTCGAGCACGGCGAAGATGTCGTCGGGCCGGCGTTCGAAGGTCTCGGCCCAGACGATCCTGGCCGTGCGCACCTCGATAAGCTCGACGCTGACGATGAGGCGGCCGGCCGGGCTGCGCACCGTGCCGGTGGCGACGTAGTCGACATTCAGTTTTCTGCCGGCTTCGTCCGGCGCGATGTTCATCTGCGCCAACGCGAACACCGATCCGCGCGCGATGACGAAGAAATCCCTGAGCTTGGCGAGACGGGTGATGATGTCGTGGGTGAATCCATCGGCAAGCCCGCCGCGCGTGCCGCCGGCTTCCTCGACAAACGGCATCACCGCCAGCGAAGCGTGGCTTGGTTCGACCGCGCCGGCATCGCCCGATGGCGCCAGCGGCTGCGACAGCGCGGACACCGGCGGCACCCGGAGCGAGACCGCCGGCGCCTGATCGCGGATCGTCCGCCAGGCGGCGCGAAGCGGTGCGAAATCCAGATCCTCCGACTGGAACAACTGTTGCGCCGTCGCCAGATGCCGCTCGGCCGCGCCAACCTCGCCGCGCCGGGCCATGCTGGCCAGCAGCGCGGCGTGTGTGCGCCCGTCGAACGGCGCCAGTTCCACCCATTTGTCGAGATGGCCGATCGCCTCGTCGCAATCCGCAGGCAATCTTTCGACAAGCTGCTCCAGCACCGCCGCATGGCAGGCGCCGAGGCGGCGCCGTTGCGCGATCAGCCAACTGTCGAAAAGCGGGCTGCGCTCGAGCTCCAGCCCGTCTAGGAAGGCGCCGGCGAAGAGCCCGGCCAGCGTTCGCAACGGCGCCAATTCAAGCGTGTCGATCCCCTGTGTCGCGGCGTGGCTCACCTCCAGCGCGTCGACAGGACAATCGTCGAGATCGAGTGCGACCGTGTCGCCCTGCGTCAGGACGCGGCGCCGGTCCGGCGTGTCGAGCACGCCGCGCAGCTTGCTGAGGCACCAGCGCAATTCGCCACGCGGGTCGTTCGGCACATCCCACAGCATTTCGCACAGGCGGCCGCGCCCGACCGGATGCGGCGCCAGTGCCAGATAGGCAAGCAATGCGCGCACCTTGCGCGATGCCGGCAGCACCACCGGCACGCCATCGCGCATTACCGCCAGCGATCCGAGCGTGCGCACGGAGAGGATCGGCATGTCGCGATCCAGTCTCGATGGTGCGGATTCCACGGCTGTTTCCACGCCTGCTCCCACGCTGGCCTGTCGGCCCCTGCTGTATCATCAAACACGATACGGCATCCGGCAGCGCGTTTTCGCGCCGGCCGCGGCCATTGCCGCAGTGCCGTCCGATCAATCCTAGCGCGGCAAGGTCTCCAAACCTCGCCGCCCAAACCGTCGGTTTGTAACCGGCCTGTGAAGGCAGACACGACGACGAGACACAACGATCGAGGAGATCAGAGATGTTGAACAAACAAACGATCAGGACCACCGCCGGGCGCGGCCGCCTGTTCGACAGCATTCTGGATACCATCGGCGACACGCCGGCGGTGCGCATCAACAATCTCGGACCGGCTCATGCGACCATCTACGTCAAGGCCGAGTTCTTCAACCCGGGCGCCTCGGTGAAGGACCGCCTGGCGCTCAACATCATCGAGGAAGGCGAGCGCAGCGGTACACTGAAGCCCGGCCAGACTGTGATCGAGGCGACGAGCGGCAACACCGGCATCGGGCTTGCCATGGTCTGTGCGCAGAAAGGCTACCCGCTGGTCGTCACCATGGCCGATAGCTTTTCCGTCGAGCGCCGCAAGCTGATGCGCATGCTGGGCGCCAAGGTGGTGCTGACGCCGCGCGCCGAAAAAGGCTTCGGCATGTACAAGAAGGCGGTGGAACTGGCCGAGGCCAATGGCTGGTTCCTCGCCCGCCAGTTCGAGACGGCGGCCAACGCCGCCATCCACGAGGCGACCACCGCGCGCGAGATCATCAACGACTTCGCCGGCTCGCGGCTCGACTGCTTCGTCACCGGCTATGGCACCGGCGGCACCGTCGTCGGCGTGGGGCGCGTGCTGCGCCGCGAGCGGCCGGACACCCGCATCGTGCTCGCCGAACCGGCCAACGCGCAGCTCATCGGCAGCGGCAAGGCGCAGCAGCGCGGCGCCGATGGCGCGCCCGCGGCCAGCCATCCGGCCTTCGAGCCGCATCCGGTGCAAGGCTGGACGCCGGACTTCATCCCCAATGTCCTGCAGGAGGCGATCGACACCAGCCTCTATGACGAGGTGATGCCGATCGCCGGGCCCGAGGGCATCAAATGGGCCAAGGCGCTGGCACGCCAGGAAGGCATCTTCACCGGCATTTCCGGCGGCGCCACCTTCGCCGTGGCGCGTCAGGTCGCGGAGAATGCGGCGGCCGGCGCGGTGATCCTGTGCATGCTGCCCGACACCGGCGAACGCTACATGTCGACGCCGCTCTTCGACGGCATCGAGGCCGAGATGGACGCCGACGAGACGGCGCTGTCGCGTTCGACGCCGGGCTGCCAATTCCCTGTGGCTTGACGGGAGGAGGCTGTCATGGACGTCGCGGCGGAAAGCCTCGGCATGGTGACCGAGGAAACGCTTGACCCCTTGGACTGGGCCGAAGTCCAGGCCCTGTCGCATCGGCTCATCGACGAGGCCGTCGACTATCTGCGCGACGTGCGCGGCCGCCCGGTCTGGCGGGAGATGCCGGCTGATGTGAGAGAGGCTTTCACGGCACCCCTGCCGCGATCGCCGGCGCCGCTGGACGCGGTCTATGGCGAGGTCTCCCGCACGGTGATGTCCTATCCGATGGGCAACGTCCATCCGCGCTTCTGGGCCTGGTACATGGGATCGAGCAATTTCACCGGCGCGCTCGGCGATTTCCTGGCGGCGATCCAGGGCTCCAACCTCGGCGGCGGCAACCACGCCGCCGGGCTGATGGACAGCCAGGTGGTGAACTGGTGCAAGGAGATGCTGGGCTTCCCGGCTTCGGCCTCCGGCACGCTGGTCAGCGGCGGCTCGATGGCCAATATCATCGGACTGACGGTTGCGCGCAACACCAAGGCCGGCATCGACGTGCGCGAACACGGCGTCGCCGCCATTGAAAAGCCGCTGCGCTTCTATGGCTCGGACCAGATACATTCCTGCCACCGCAAGGCGATGGAAGCGCTCGGCCTCGGCAATCGCGCGCTGCGACGCATCCCGTCCGACGCCGGGCTGCGCATCGACATATCGGCCTTGCGGGCAGCGATATCGGAAGACCGTGCGGCCGGCTTCAAACCGGCCTGCCTCATCGGCAATGCCGGCACGGTGAACACCGGCGCGATCGATGATCTGCGGGCACTCGCCAAACTCGCGCATGAGGAAGACCTCTGGTTCCATGTCGATGGCTGCATCGGCGCGCTGATTGCGATTGCGCCTGACAATGCGCATCGCGTTGCCGGCATCGAATGGGCGGATTCGATCGCGCTCGACCCGCACAAATGGCTGCACGCGCCGTTCGAGGCCGGCTGTGCCCTGGTCAGGGATGCGATCGCGCATCGCCGCACTTTCGCGGTCACGCCCGAATATCTGGAATCGACGCCGCGCGGCCTTGCCTCCGGCGACTGGCTGCACGATTACGGCCTGCAGACCTCGCGTGGCTTTCGCGCGCTGAAAGTATGGATGGCGCTGAAACAGCACGGCATCGACAAGTTCGGCCGTCTGATCGACCAGAACATCGCGCAAGCCTCCTATCTCGTCGGGCTGATCGAGGCCGAGCCGTCGCTGCAACTGGCCATGCCGCCCACCATCAACATCGTCTGCTTCCGTTATCAGCCCGGCGTAAGCGGCGAGGCGCTGAAGGCGCTCAACACCGAAATCATGCTGCGGCTGCAGGAGCAAGGCATTGCCACCCTCTCCGATACCACGGTGCATGGCGAGCACTGGCTGCGCGTGGCGATTGCCAACCATCGCACAAGGCGCGACGACCTCGACCTTCTGGTGCGGGAAACGATGCGGTTGGGACGGGAGATCGCGGGTTCAGCGTCTTCCTAGCGACCACGTCTTCCTGGTGATCGAGTCTTCCTAGTTCCCGGCAGGCATGCGATTCTGCCGCGATGATTCGGGGAGGTCCGGCGGTGACGCTGTTTCGCATGGCAGCATTTGCGGCATTGGTCTTCGCCACTTCGGCGCAGGCCGCCGACATGGCCTTCTTCGTCAAGAACCTGCGCAAGGAAGCGGTTGCGGTCGAGCTGTTCAGCCGCGACCGCGAGACGGTCTGGCCGGGCAACGACAAGGTGTTCCTGATCGATCCGGGCTCGCAGAAATCGGTGCCGCTCACCTGCAATCAGGGTGAGCGCATCTGCTACGGCGCCTGGGTCGACGGCAATGATCAGATCTCCGCCGGCGTCGGGCCTGATAACGACCAACCTTGCGATACCTGCTGCTTCATCTGCGTGGAGCACTCGACCGAAACGATCGATCTGGTGCCGTGATCGGCGCTTCTGACCCTGCACGGGAGATCGCGCAGGCGCATCAATCCGGAAGGCCGGCCTTGCGGAAGCCGTCGACGAAATGCTCGAGCATCGCGTCGTCGCGGAAAGGCTCGGTCCAGACCCAGTGGCTGGTTGTGAAATGCGGGTTGCTGACGAGGAACAGTTCGACCTCGGCCCGCGCCTCGTCGAGCCGGCCCAGTTGGGCCAGGCTTGCCGCCAGGAAACGGCGTGAACTCGTGCGATAGGTCTCGTCCCTGCGCAGGGTCTCGACCGCGGCTTCGTAATCGCGCGCCGCATATTGCGCCTGGCCGAGGGTGAGATAGTACCAGCTTGCCGGGAACGGATTGAGCCGAAACGCCTTGCGGATTTGCTCGAGACCCTCCTCGACCCGCCCAGCCAGTGTCGCGATGTCGGCCAGTGTTGCCCAGGCGTCTGCCTCGTTCGGGTCGAGTTCGAACGTCCTGGCGAATTCGGCATCCGCCTCTTCGAAGTTGCGCTCATAGGCAAGCAGATTGCCGAGGACCCAGCGGCAGCCGGCATCGTTGGGATCGATCGCCACGGCCTTGCGCGCCAGCTCCAGGGCGACGCGGCGGTTGGGCTCGACGGGTTCGCCCCAATGCACCCACCCCATCCAGTGGTTCATGGCCAGCCAGCGGTAGGCTTCGGCATAGTCCGGATCGAGCGCGATCGCGCGCGTCAGCATCAGATGCGCTTCCCGCGCCGTCTGCGGCGTATCGTCGATCAGCTTGCGCGCCCGCACGCAGAGATCGTAGGCCTCGAGACTGCTGGGCCGGTTGCGTGGCGGCGGCGCGCGCAGCCGGCCGAGCAGCGCCTCGACGATCTTGGCGATCACCTCGTCCTGTACGGCAAAGATATCGTCCAACCGGCGATCGAAGCGTTCCGCCCACAGGTGTTCGCCGCTCATCGCGTCGACCAGCTGGGCATTGATGCGCACGCGATCCGCGGCGCGCCGTGCGCTGCCTTCCAGCAAATAGCGCACGCCAAGCTCCCTGGCGAACTCGCGCACGTCCATCGCTTTTCCCTTGTAGGCAAAGGTCGAGTTGCGCGCGATGACGAACAGGCCGGAGGCCCGCGACAGGTCGGTGATCAGGTCTTCGGTCAAGCCGTCCGCGAAGGCTTCCTGCCCGGGATCGTTGCTGAGATTGACGAAGGGCAGGACGGCGATCGATGGTTTGTCGGGCAGCGGCAAGGTTTTTCGCTTCACGCCGGCAAGCTGTTCGATGGCCCCGGTAAAGCGGTAGCCGACGCGCGGAACCGTGGTGATCCATTCACCGCCATCGATGGCCGGACCAAGCAGCTTGCGCAGCTGCGCGATCTGGACGGTGAGGTTGCCTTCCTCGACGGCGGTGCCCGGCCACGCCGCATCCATCAACGCCGCCTTGGCCAGGATTTCCCCCGGCCGTTCGACAAACGCCGCAAGCAGCTTCAGCCCGCGGTAGCCGACGGCAACGGGCTCGTCGTTCCGAAGCAGCGTCCCTGCGTCCGGATCAAGCACGAACGGACCGAAGGCAAAGCGCGATCCCTGCATGGAGCGCATCTATAGAGCAATTCCGCGAAAAGTACGAAGCGCTTTTCCGGGCGGAAGCAGGGCGCGCTTTCCCAGCTGGAATTGCATCGAAAACAAACAGTTAGAGCCCGTTTGGAACTTTTGAGAACTATTTGGGAGGCTTTAATTACGGCACCGTCCATATCCGGCAGAATTCAACCTCATTCATTCAGGTCGAGGGGCTCCCAACCCTTGGAACCCCCAACCCTTGGAACGCCATGGAGGTTGTCATGAACAATACCCTTGCATCGGTCCGGCATCAGGCAGCGCGGCCTGCCGGGCGGACGTCGCGCCGGCATTACAGCCTGGCGGCCCTGCGCAGCGCGATCGCGGCCTGGCGGAACCGGGCCCGCTTTCGCTGGGAGCTCAAGCAGATGTCGCTGGCCAATCCCCATTTGATCGACGACATCGGCCTGACGAAACGGCAAGCCGATGCGGAGATCGCCAAGCTGCCCTTCTGGCAACGATGACAGCCGAAAGCACGGGGGAACCTTGAGGTCCGGGGTCGGATTGTTGAAGGGCGGGGTCGGATTATTGAAGGGATTGTCGCCGTCGTCCCTTTAGCGATCGCCTGCATCATGCCATGATCCCGGGATCGGCCGTGGGGCCGATTCTTCATCGGGGGTTTTCATGTCTTTCACTTTCGCGCGCCGGTTCGCCGCCGCGTTTTCGCTTGCCGTCCTTGTCGCACCAGCCGCCCATGCCGGCGACGTCACCTTTGCCATCAAGAACAGCCATCCCAACGCCATGCGCGTCGAGCTCTACAGCCAGGACCGCGATTATATCTGGCCCGGCGGTGGCAAGGACTTCTATCTCGACGATGGCGAGACCAAGCAGCTGCCGATCTCCTGCAACGAGGGCGAATCGATCTGCTACGGCGCCTGGGTCGATGGCGACGAGGAGACCTACTGGGGCGTTGGCCCCGGCAACAAGGAAAAATGCGAGGATTGCTGCTACACCTGCAGCGGCGGCGAGACCGAGGAAATCAATCTGGTCCCCTGACCGGCTTGCCAGCTTGACGTTTTTCCCGCCGACGCCCTAGCCTGCGTCGAGACGATCACCCAGAGCGCGCCGTACAGCTCCCTTTTGAGATGCGGCGTGCTCCAGGCAACAGGAGCACGGCAATGGCGGGCACAGTCGAGGGCGAGAAGATCGACGTCGGGTTCTCCGGCAAGCGCTGCATCCACTCGCGCAACTGCGTGCTCGGTGACCCGCACGTCTTCGTGCCCAACGCGCCGGGCCAATGGATCCATCCCGAGGCGGCCAGCGTCGAGAAGATCGTCGCCATCGCCGAAAGCTGTCCGTCCGGCGCCATCACCTACACCAGGAAGGATGGCCGGCCGCAGGAACAACCGCCAGTGGTCAACACAGTGCGGCTGCGCGAAAACGGCCCGCTGGCCGTGCACGCCGAGATCGTGCTCGCCGGCGAGACCTTCCACCGCGCCACGCTCTGCCGTTGCGGCGCTTCGCAAAACAAGCCGTTCTGCGACGGCAGCCACACCAAAGCCGGGTTCACCGCCACCGGCGAACCGGCGCTGAAGGACACGCCGGCGCTCGACGCGAGGAATGGCCTGCTGACGGTGACCCCGACGACGAACGGCCCGCTCAAGCTCGAGGGCAATCTCGAGATCGTCACCGGCACCGGCCATACCGTCGACCGCACGCAACGCACCTTCCTCTGCCGCTGCGGTCACTCGGCCAACAAGCCGTTTTGTGATGGGTCGCATAAGAGGGTTGGGTTTGTGGGGTAGCCGTTTAGGTCGGCGGGACAGCACCCCCCTCTGTCCTGCCGGACATCTCCCCCGCAAGGGGGGAGATTGGCAGCATCTCTGGCGGCACCCTCTCTGCGGCGCTGAAGGTTTGCGAAAGCGTGGGTGACATCTGATCTCCCCCCTTGCGGGGGAGATGTCCGGCAGGACAGAGGGGGGTGCTGTCCCGCCGACGTTACTTGTTCGCCAACAACAATCTCTCTCCCTTGGCCCAGCGCTCGCGGCTTTATCGGCCGGCCCGTATCGGCTAAGGGCTGAGCCAGAAAATTCGCCATCGGACCGCCAATGACCGCCAAGACCAAGCCAAGACCGCTGTTCCTCGGGATCGATACCGGCGGCACTTATACCGATGCCGTGCTGTGGTCCGAGACCGAAGGCCCGCAGCAGGAGCCGAACAAGGGCAAGGTGCTGGCCAAGGCCAAGGCGCTGACCACGCGGCACGACCTTGCCGTCGGCATTTCCGGCGCTGTCGACGCGGTGCTGCACAAGGCCGGCACGGATCCGGCCGCGATCAAACTGGTCTCTATGTCGACGACGCTCGCCACCAACGCGCTGGTCGAGGGCCAGGGCGGCCGCGTCGCGCTGGTCATGATCGGCTTTTCCGAGGCAGATCTCGCCCGCGACGGGCTGAAGGCAGCACTCGGCACCGATCCGGTGGTGTTTTGTCCGGGCGGCCACGATGTCCACGGCAATGCCGCCAAGCTCGATCTTTCCGGGCTTGAGGCCGCCTTGCCGGAACTCGGCGCCTCGGTGTCCGGCTTTGCCGTCTGCGCCTATTTCGCCACCCGCAATCCGGCGCATGAGGTCGCCGCCCGCGAGCTGATCCGGGAAAAAACCGGCCTGCCGGTCACATCGAGCCACGAGCTGTCGGCCAAGCTCGGCGGCCCGCGCCGGGCGCTGACTACCTTGCTCAACGCCAGGCTGATCTCGATGATCGACCGGCTGGTGGCGGCAACCGAGGGCTTTCTCGCGGAGCGCAACATCGCCGCCCCCTTGATGGTGGTGCGCGGCGACGGCGCGCTGGTCTCGGCGGCGTTCGCCCGCCAGCGGCCGATCGAGACGATCCTCTCCGGCCCTGCCGCCAGCCTGGTCGGCGCCCGCCACATGACCGGGCTCGACAATGCCGTGGTCTCAGATATCGGCGGCACCACGACCGACGTTGCCGTGCTCGATGGAGGTCGTCCACGCCTCGATCCGGAAGGCGCCACCGTCGGCGGCTTCCGCACCATGGTCGAGGCCGTCGCCATGCGCACCTTCGGCCTTGGCGGCGATTCCGAAGTGGCGCTGGAAGATGGCGCGCTCAACCCGAGGGTCCTGCTTGGGCCGCGCCGCCTGGTGCCGCTGGCACTGGCTGGCATGGCGCATGGTGACGCCGTGAGATCGGAACTCGAGCGCCAGCTGCGGGCACCCAATACCGGCCGCATGGATGGCCGTTTCGCGGTGCGCACCGGCGTGCCGGACAGGCTCGCCGCCGGGCTGACCGCTCCGGAGGCGCGGCTCTACGAGGCGATCGGCGCGACCCCGCTTGCCCTCGACAGGCTGCTGACATCGAATGCCCAGAACGCCACCTTGAACCGGCTGGTCTCGCGCGGGCTGGTGCACATTTGCGGCTTCACCCCCTCGGACGCGGCGCATGTGCAGGGCAAGCAGTCAAACTGGGATGCCGCCACCGCCCGCCTCGGTGCCGAGCTGTTCGCCCGCAAGCGCGACGGCCGTGGCCAGCCCATCGCCGCGTCGCCCGAGGTGATCTCGGAGCGGGTGCTGGTGACGCTGACGCGCTGGTCGGCCGAATACATTCTCGAAACCGCCTTTGCCGAGGACGGGCTCGACGGCGCGGCCACGGTCGCGCACGCGCTGGTGCAGCGCGCCGTCGACGCCCATCCCGGCATCGCCCGCCTCAGCGTCGCACTCGACCGGCCGGTCATCGGCCTCGGCGCCTCGGCGCCGCTGCACTATGCCGGCCTGGCGCCCCTGGTCGGCAATGAGTGCGTTGTGCCCAATGATACCGATGTCGCCAACGCGCTCGGCGCCGTCGTCGGCCAAGTCAGGGTCTCGGCCGAGGCGCGGGTCAGCCAGCCCAAGGAGGGGCTGTTCCGCCTTGCCTCGGGTGAAACCGTGCGCGATTTCCTCGACGAGGCAGCGGCGCTCGCGGCCGCCGAGGCCGATGTCCGCGCCATCGTCGCCCAGCGCGCCAGGGACGCCGGCACCGACAGCGCCGAGATCGACGTCGCGACCGAGTTCAAGGTTTCCACGGTCGAAGCCCAGCGCATGTTCATCGAGGCGCATGTGGTCGCGGTGGCCTCGGGACGGCCAAGGATCGCGGTGTGAGGGCGATCTCCCCCCTTGAGGGGGAGATGTCGCCGAAGGCGACAGAGGGGGTCGCCGGACATAAGGCGCTAGCCTCTTCTGTTCAAAGCAGGAGGTCGCATCCAGTCGAACCGACCCCCTCTGGCCTGCCGGCCATCTCCCCCTCAAGGAGGGAGATCGGCAGCGTCACCGCTCGCCAAAACGCTCGCCTTCAACCTAAGCTGAATTGACCCTGCAACCCCAACATGTCAAACGCCCCGCAAAGCCTTTCATCTGGAGCAGCCTGATGACCGATCGCGTCGAAATCGCCGGATTGCGGATTGCCCGCGAGCTGCATGATTTTGTGGCCGCCGAGGCGCTGCCCGGCACCGGCATCGAAGCGGCGGCCTTCTGGAACGGTTTTTCTGCCATCGTCCACGACCTCGCGCCGAAGAACCGGGCGCTGCTGGCAAAACGCGACGCCATGCAGGAGAAGCTCGACGGCTGGTATCGGGACAATGGTGCCCCGATCGACATGGAGGCCTACAAGGGCTTCCTCAAGGAGATCGGCTATCTCGTGCCCGAGGGGCCGGCTTTCAGCGTGTCGACGGACAATGTCGACGCAGAGATTGCTGTCGTCGCCGGACCGCAGCTGGTGGTGCCGGTGATGAATGCACGCTATGCGCTCAACGCCGCCAATGCGCGCTGGGGTTCGCTCTACGATGCGCTCTACGGCACCGATGCCATCCCCGAGACCGACGGCGCCGCGAAGGGCAAGGGCTTCAACCCCGCGCGCGGCGCCAAGGTGATTGCCTGGGCCAAGGTCTTCCTCGACCAGTCGGTGCCGCTGACCACGGGAAAGTGGGCCGGCGTCAACGGCCTCTCGGTGGCGCACGGCGCGCTGAAACTGGGTGAGGGCGCCGGCGTCACCACGCTCGCCGATCCCAAGCAATTCGTCGGCTATCGCGGCGACGCCGCCAACCCGCAAGCCGTGCTGCTGGTGAAAAATGGCCTGCATGTCGAGATCGTGATCGACCGCGACAACCAGATCGGCCGCACCGATCCGGCTGGCATTGCCGATGTCATCCTGGAATCGGCGCTGACCACCATCCAGGATTGCGAGGATTCGGTCGCCGCGGTGGATGCCCAGGACAAGGTCGTGGTCTACCGCAACTGGCTCGGCCTGATGAAAGGCGATCTGGCCGAAGAGATCACCAAGGGCGGCAAGAGCTTTGTCCGCAAGCTCAATCCTGATCGCTCTTACACCGCACCCGTCGGCGGCCAGCTCACCGTGCCCGGCCGTTCGCTGATGCTGGTGCGCAACGTAGGTCACCTGATGACCAACCCGGCGATCCTGGACCGCGACGGCAACGAAGTGCCGGAAGGCATCATGGACGCCGCGATGACGGCGCTGATCGCGCTGCACGATGTCGGGCCGAACGGGCGGCGGATGAATTCGCGCGCGGGCTCGATGTATGTGGTGAAGCCCAAGATGCACGGGCCGGAGGAAGTCGCCTTCGCCGTCGAGATTTTCGACCGCGTCGAAGCCCTGCTCGGCATGCCCGGGAATACCATCAAGATGGGCATCATGGACGAGGAGCGGCGCACCACCGTCAACCTCAAGGAGGCGATCCGCGCCGCACGCGAGCGCGTGGTGTTCATCAACACCGGCTTCCTCGACCGCACCGGCGACGAGATCCACACCTCGATGGAAGCCGGCCCGATGATCCGCAAGGGCGACATGAAGCAGGCCGCCTGGATTTCCGCCTACGAGGCGTGGAATGTCGACACCGGGCTCGAATGCGGGCTCGCCGGCCATGCCCAGATCGGCAAGGGCATGTGGGCGATGCCGGATTTGATGGCGGCGATGCTGGTCGAGAAGATCGCCCACCCCAAGGCCGGCGCCAACACCGCCTGGGTGCCGTCGCCGACGGCGGCGACGCTGCATGCCACGCATTACCACAAGGTCGATGTCCACGCGGTGCAGGCGGCGCTGAAGAGCCGTCCGAAGGCAAAACTCGACGACATCCTCTCGGTGCCGGTGGCCGTGCGGCCGAACTGGACGCCCGACGAGATCCAGCGCGAACTCGACAACAACGCGCAGGGGATTCTGGGCTACGTCGTGCGCTGGATCGACCAGGGCGTCGGCTGCTCCAAAGTGCCCGACATCAACGATGTCGGCCTGATGGAAGACCGCGCCACGCTGCGCATTTCCTCGCAGCACATCGCCAACTGGCTGCGCCACAAAGTGTGCTCGCAAATCCAGGTGCGGGATTCGCTGCAACGTATGGCGGCCATCGTCGACCGCCAGAATGTCGGCGATCCGCTCTACCGGCCGATGGCGCCGGATTTCGACAATTCAATCGCCTTCCAGGCCGCCTGCGACCTGGTGTTCAAGGGCACGATCCAGCCCAACGGCTACACCGAGCCGGTGCTGCACGCGCGGCGGCTGGAGCTGAAGGCAAAAGCGACGGCCTGAAAACGCATCCCGTTTCACACAAACGGCGAACCGCCCTATCTCTTTGTTCTAACGCAATTCCCAAGGGAAAGCGCTATGCGCTTTTCCCGGAAAATCGTTTCACGCTTTTCCTGGAATTGCTCTACGCCGCCTGCGCCATCCGCTCCGAACTCATGCGATAGGAAATCGCTTCGGCCAGATGGATGCGGCCGACGGTTTCGCTGGCGTCGAGGTCGGCGAGCGTGCGCGCGACCTTCAGCACCCGGTGATAGGCACGCGCCGAAAAGGCGAGTTTTTCGCTGGCGTCCTTGAGCAATGACAGGCCGGCGGCGTCGGGCATGGCGATCTCCTCGATCATCGCCGGCGCGCAATGCGCGTTGGTGGTGGCGCGGGTGGCGCCGAGCCGTTCGAAGCGTTCGCGCTGGATGGTGCGGGCGCGGGCAACGCGCAGTGCGACCGCCGCGCTTTTCTCCGCCCGGTCGGGCCGGATCAGGTCGCTCGCCGAGACCGCCGGCACTTCGATCCTGAGATCGATGCGGTCGAGCAGCGGGCCCGAAATGCGCGCCTGGTAGTCGGTGCGGCAGCGTTCGCCGCGCAGGCAGCGATAGCCCGGCTCGCCGGCCATGCCGCAACGGCACGGGTTCATCGCCGCCACCAGCTGGATGCGCGCCGGATAGGTGACGCGGTGGTTGGCGCGCGCGATCATGCAGTCGCCGGTCTCCAGCGGTTGGCGCAGCGCATCGAGCGTCTGCGGCGTGAACTCCGGAAACTCGTCTAAGAACAGCACGCCGTGATGAGCGAGCGATACTTCGCCCGGCCGTGCGCGCATGCCACCGCCGACCATCGCCGCCATCGAGGCCGAATGATGCGGCGCGCGGAACGGCCGCCGGTCGGTCAGCTTGCCTTCGCCGAGTTCGCCCGCCACCGAGGCGATCATCGAGACTTCGAGCAACTCCTTCGGCGCCAGCGGCGGCAGGATCGACGGCAGTCGCTGCGCCAGCATAGATTTGCCCGATCCCGGCGGCCCGATCATCAAGAGATTGTGTCCGCCGGCCGCCGCCACCTCCAGCGCCCGCTTGGCGGTCTCCTGGCCCTTGATGTCGGCGAGGTCGGGCAGGTCCAGCGCCGAGGCGTGGATGCCGGCCTCCGGCCGCGACAGCACCTGCGTGCCGCGGAAATGGTTGGCGATGGCAATAAGGCTGCGCGGCGCCAGAATGTCGAATTCCCGCCCCGCCCAGGCGGCTTCCGGTCCGCAGGCGAACGGGCAGATCAGCCCCTTGCCCTCGGCATTGGCGCCGATCGCCGCCGGCAAGGCACCGGCAACGGCGGTGATCGTGCCATCGAGCGAGAGTTCGCCGAGCACGACATAGCCGGCCAGCATGTCTCCGGGAATGGCGCCAAGGGCGGCCATCAGGCCGAGCGCGATCGGCAGATCGTAGTGGCTGCCCTCTTTCGGCAGGTCGGCGGGTGCCAGGTTGATGGTCACCTTCTTCGACGGCATCGACAGGCCGGACGCATGCAGCGCCGCCTGCACCCGCTCGCGGCTTTCGGCCACAGCCTTGTCGGGCAGGCCGACGATGTGCATGTTGACCTTGCCAGGCGCGATCATCACCTGCACGTCGACCGGCACGGCCTCGATGCCCTGGAAAGCGACCGTGCGAACCCGCGCCACCATTTTTAAGCCCCCGGGCCGCAACCCCTGCGATTGACCAAGAATGACCCGTCGCGGAGACAATCACAATTCTTCGGTCAAATCAAGAACATTACGAGAACAAGCAAACGCTGCGGTTGCAGGCGGATCGTGCCCGGTTGCAAAAGCGGAACATGGTTAAGACAAAATGAAAACGGCCGCTTCCGCTTGCCGTCTAAGCGGTGATGAAAGCATCGACCGTACCTGAAAGGGATCGATCGATTGCGATCTGGGGTGGAAGCCACTCCATGACAGGATATCGGAAAGGCCAAGGCATGGAGACCCGGCGCAAAGAGCCGCTTTCCAGAAAAATCTCATTTACAAGGTCTATGAACCGCCCGCGGTCCCGTTCAACTCGTTTCAAAGTTTGCGAACGAATATAGGTCCGGGGAATTCGTCGCTCCTTTAGCGCCAAGACAGCCTCCGCGATGGATCGAGGATCGGGTGGAACCGTAAGCGAATAGTCGTCATCCAGATAAAGGTCTCGGCCACCATGGTTCGGCGTCGTGACCACAGGAAGCCCCGCGAGAAGATATTCCGTGCTGGCGAACATTGGCCCCTCCACTTCGGAGAGACAAATTCCCACGGCTGCACGGTTTAGATGCATGTTCACTTGAGCCGGCGCCAATCGGACAGGCTTGCCGGTGCTGTCGAACTGATTAACAAACAGGTGGCCCGGCGCGAGCTCCCTGTGCCGATTTATTCGTGCTCTTTCCGACTCCGCCGTGGATGACTCGATTGAATCGCGATAAAAGACAAATGCGCAACTCTGGATGCCAAGCGACAGGTCGTGGCGTTTCCACGAAGCCAGTTGCGCGTTGTAGATTGCATCAAATTCCACAGCGACGTCGTCGAGCGGCCTGAATATGTATTCGGAGGTGGTCGAGGTCTTGTTGTGCAGGAAAGCGGCCTCACCGGACTGGTTCAACAGATCCACCTCGGCTTGTGTGTTGCACAGGAAGATCAGCGAGTGACGGGGGTTCCTAAGCCTATGCAGAACGGCATAGGTCCGGATCGTTTTGACGCTGGAATTGTTTTCGATGGACCAGGTTGGGGAGATGAGAAACCAGGCGCGATGGCTGCGTGGAAGATGAGGCATATGACTTGCCAATCCGAGGGGCGTACCGGACATTCCCGAATAGGATATGAACGGATCGTCCGACAGCAAGCTTGCCTGAAGAGCAGGTTGCGCCTTCGCGGAAGGATGCCCTTTCCGGAGGTTGCGGCGATGGCGCAGCATAGTTCCGACAATCTCGAATCCGGTAGGAGGGCGGTACCCGTGCCGTAGAGCCAACATGCGGCGATTACGTGGCCGACTTCAGCCGCTTTCCCTCGACTGCATCCCAGAACAGGCTGGCGATATCGGCGCCGCCGAAGCGCTGGACTTCGCGCACGCCGGTCGGCGAGGTCACGTTGATCTCGGTCATGTAGTCGCCGATGACGTCGATGCCGACCAGAATGAAGCCGCGTTCTTTCAGCGAGGGCCCGATACGGGCGCAGATCTCGCGCTCGCGTTCGGTCAGTTCGGTCTTCTCGGCGCGGCCGCCGACATGCATGTTGGAGCGAGAATCGTGCTCGGCCGGCACCCGGTTGATGGCGCCGACCGGTTCGCCGTCGACCAGGATGATGCGCTTGTCGCCCTTGCGCACGTCCTTGAGATAGCGCTGCACGATGTAGGGCTCGCGGAACATCTGGCCGAACATTTCGAGCAGCGAAGCGAGGTTGCGGTCGCCCTCGAGCAGATGGAAGATGCCGGCGCCGCCATTGCCGTAGAGCGGCTTGATGATGATGTCGCCGAACTCCTTGCGGAAGGCGGCGACTTCGAGCGGATCCTTGGTGATCAGCGTCTCCGGCATCAGGTCGGAGAACTCGGTGACGAAGATCTTTTCCGGACTGTTGCGCACCCAGGCCGGGTCGTTGACGACCAGCGTCCCGGGATGGATGCGCTCCAGGATGTGCGTGGTGGTGATGTAGTTCATGTCGAAGGGCGGATCCTGGCGCAGCAGGATGACGTCCATCTCCGACAGGTCGGTGCGCACCTTCTCGCCCAGCGAATAATGGCTGCCCTTCTCGTCGCGCACCTGCATCGCCTCGATGCGGGCAAACACCTTGCCGTCGCGCATCGACAGCCGGTCGGGCGTGTAGTGGAAAAGCTGGTGGCCGCGCCGCTGCGCTTCCAGCGACAGCGCGAACGAGGTGTCGCCGGTGATCGACACGGTGGAGATGTGGTCCATCTGGACGGCGATTTTGAGCTTCATGGCAAGTCCCCAGCACAGTCGACGAGAGCGATATAAGCGTCCCGGCGCCTTCTGCCAATCGCCACACCCGGAAGATCGGCAACAGCAAGACGCAAACCCGCACGCCCGATCCCGACAAGGACCGCGACAGGGATCGCGACAAGGCAAGTGCCCGCGTCATCGTTTTCTTAAGCCTTCCCACACAAGAATAGGCCTCGAATACCCCAACGGCAGGCGCCGGACGGGGGCCCCCGATGGAACCACGACCATGAACGCGCTCACCGCCATCCGCGCCGCCTCGACCAAACAGCTTGAACTCACCATCCTGATGCCGTGCCTCAACGAGGCCGAGACATTGGCTGTCTGCATCGGCAAGGCCAGGGCCTTCCTCGACAAGGCCGGGATTCTGGGTGAGGTGCTTATCGCCGACAATGGCAGCACCGACGGCTCGCAGGAGATCGCTGCCCAAGGCGGCGCCCGCGTCGTCCCGGTGGCGCAAAAGGGCTATGGCGCCGCGCTTCTGGGGGGCATCGGCGCCGCCAGGGGCCGCTTCATCATCATGGGCGATGCCGACGACAGCTACGATTTCGGTGCGCTTGATGCCTTCATTGCGCGCTTGCGCGACGGCGCCGACCTGGTGATGGGCAATCGCTTCCAGGGCGGCATCGAAACCGGCGCCATGCCGCCGCTGCATCGTTATCTCGGCAATCCGGTGCTGAGCTTCGTCGGCCGCCTGTTTTTCCGCATCAGGACCGGTGACTTCCACTGCGGCCTGCGCGGTTTCAACGCCGACAGCATCCGCAAGCTCGACCTGCAGACGACGGGCATGGAATTCGCCAGCGAAATGGTGGTGCGCAGCGCGCTTGCCGGCCTGCGCATCGAGGAAGTGCCAACCACGCTCAAGCCTGACGGCCGCAGTCGGCCGCCGCACCTCAGGACCTGGCGTGACGGCTGGCGGCATCTCAAATTCCTGCTGGTCTACAACCCGCGCTGGATGTTCTTCATACCGGGCACGGTGCTCGCCAGCCTTGGCCTGTTATTTGCGGCCCTGCTGGTGTTCGGGCCGTTGCGGGTGATCGACAATCTTTCGCTCGACCTCAACACCTTCGTCGCCGCCTGCTTCATGATCATCACCGGCATCCAGCTCATCACCTTTGGCGCCATATCGCGATACTATGCCGAGATCACCGGCATCCTGCCGCGCAGCCGTGGCTCCGATTGGCTGACCAGGACCATCAGCACCGATCGTCTTGCCGCCAATGCCGGCATCTGCTTCGCCGGTGGCGTGCTGTTCGTCGGCTATGCCGTGCTGCGTTGGGCACATCTTGGCTTCGGCCCGCTGAACGATTCCGAAATCCCGCGCATCGTCGTGCTGGGCTTGAGCCTGATCGTCATTTCGTTCCAGGCCTTCTTTTCGGCATTCCTGCTCGGTGTCCTGGAGATCCCGGTCAAGCGGCTGAAAGCCGGCCAACCCACCGGATCAGGCGAATCCGTCGCGACTGCTGAAAAATGAACCAGCTCGTGCGAAAATTCGCCGCGGTACGGCTTATCCGGTTCGCCGTCGTCGGCATTGGCGCGGCGCTGCTGTTCTTCGTACTGTCGTGGGGCTTGGTGTCGGCCGGCTTGCCGCCGTTCGTCGGAAGCGTGATCGCCTATATGCTGGCCTTTGTCGTGGCCTATTCGGCACAGCGTGGCTGGACGTTCGAGGGACAGCACGACCATCGCCGTGCGTTGCCACGTTATCTCGTCAGCCAGTTGGCCTGCGCGGTGTTTGCGGGCCTGTTGGCCCATGTCGCGGTTTCGGTATTTTCCGCGTCGCCGCTGGTGATGTCTGCCGGCATCACGGTCGCTGCGGGCGCGGCGAGCTACGTGCTTTCATCAATTTGGGTTTTTCGCGACGACCAAGGAGCCGCGTGAAAGTGTTCGACCGGTCCGCGCGTTAGCGAAGCGACGCGACGAAGTGCAGACCCCTGTCGAACAGCAGGTTTGCCGGAAACGGATACAGCGACAGGTCTTCTCGCCAGCTTTGGGCTCTGAGTCCGATCCCCCCGAAAATCGCCTCCCATTCCTGCCTGGACAGGTAATTGTAGGGCAGCCTCACATCGTGGCCCTTGTTTCCCACCCAGTCCATGAACCGGAGCGAACCGTAGGCGAAGAGCCCGTCCCGCAGGTGATCCTTGATGACAACGCCCTTCCGGGCGACCCTTGCGGCTTCGGCGACGAGATGGCCGGGATTGTCCGTGTGGTGGAGAACGTCGACTATGGTCACCCAGTCGAACGATTTTGACGCGGCCGGAATCGTAACACCGTCGAAAACCTCTACGGGAATGGCCGTACGCGGCCGGACAAAGACATCGATCCCGCGAAACCTCAGCCCCGGTTTCCTGTCCATAACCGCCTTGGCGAGCGAGCCATCGCCGCAGCCGAGATCGAGAACGGTGCCGCTATCGCCCAGCACGGCGCCGATATGGTCGGAGAGGACCCGGACGCGGCGTTGAAACACCGCCCGGCCGTGGGCGGCATTCAGTATCTTTTTTTCGATCGCCACAACGCTCATGCCCAAGGTCCAGACCGAATTGCCCGTTCATTCCCTGGTCCGGGACCATATTTGCGAATAACAAACAAAGCGTTTCGCGACATCGGGTTGCCGGTGCAACACCGGTTTAAGGTTTGCGCAGTGAGTTCGCGATAGGTTTCCTTCGCCAAAGAGAGCGCCAGAGGCCGTCCCGTGACTCCCGCCGACACCATGATTTCCGTCAAGGCAGCGCAGCCTGCGTCACGGCGCAACGACCTCGCGGTTGCGGTCGTCGCCACGCTGGCGATGGTTGCCGTCAACGCTCTCGGCGGTTTCCCGGGCTTGACCGATGCCGGCGGCGACAATGACAGTCTGCTGCGTCTGGTCGAGGTTCGCGATATGCTGGCCGGCCAGGGCTGGTTCGACCTGCATCAGTACCGGATGGGCGTTGAAGGCGGCTTCGTCATGCACTGGTCGCGGCTGGTCGACGCCCCGCTCGCCGCCATCATCTTCGTGGCCTCGGCGCTGACCGGCAGCATGGCCGTGGCCGAAACCATCGCGGAGGTGCTCTGGCCGGCGCTGCTCTTCTGCCTGGCTCTGCTCTTTACCATCCGCGCGGTGCGCAGTTTTGCCGGCGCGGGCGCCGTGCTGCCGGCTGTCGTCATCGGTGCCGCGGCGCTGCATTTCATCGGCATCTTTTCGCCCGGCGCGCTCGATCATCACAACGTCCAGCTGACGCTGACCATGGCCAGCTTGAGCCTGCTGCTCGAGGCGCCCGTGCGGCGATGGGCCGCCCTGCTTGCCGGCTTATGCGCGGCGCTGACGCTGGCGGTCGGCATGGAAACGGCGCCCTATGTCGCCACCATCGGCGTCTGCGTCTCTCTGCTGTTTGTCGCCGACCCCAGCGGCGAGCGGCGGATCGCCAAGGATTTCGGCCTCGGCTTTGCCGGCGTTTCGGCGCTGGTCTTCCTCACAACCATCGCCCCATCAGTTTGGGGCCAGCCGCAATGCGATGCCTTTTCGACCGTGCAGTTCGTGGTGGCCGCTCTCGCCGGATGCGGCCTCGCCGCCGCGGCCTCTCTCGACATGGCCAACTCCACGCTCGGCCGGCGCCTGATGGCGCTCGGTCTGCTTGCGCTCACGTTGGCGGCTGTCATGTTGTGCTTTTTCCCGCAATGCCTGGCTGCACCCTATGCCGAGATCGACCCGCGCCTGAGCCAAATTTGGCTCGGCCATATCGAGGAGGCGCAATCGATCATCCAGCTTGTCTTGGATGATCCGGCCATGGCCGTGGCACGGTTTGCCACGCCGCTGGTGGCGATCGTGCTGATGGCGCTTCACTTCAGCCATGGCGGCTGGCGGCGGCAGGACAGCCTCGTCGGCGCGCTGCTGGTTGTGGCGGTCCTGGTCAGTGCCTGGGAGGTGCGCGGCTCGACCTTCTCCATTGCCCTGGCGGTGATCCCGCTTTGTGCCTGGATCGCCAAGTGGCGGCAACGGGCCGAAGCCAGCCCGTCGCGCAACTCCGTGCTCAGGATGGCCGCGGCCTGGCTGATCTCGGTCAACGCGGTCTGGTCGGGCGCGGCCGGGGCGGCATCGAGCGCCTTCGAAACCAATGCGGCCGTCAAGGACGCCAGCGCCGATGCGCCCTGCCATGGCAAGGCGTCGTTCGCCGCGCTCGGCCGCATGCCGGGGACCACGGTTCTCAGTATCTCCAATCTCGGCTCGCCGATCCTTGCCTTCACCGGCCATCGCGCGCTCGCCAGCCTCTATCACCGCAACGTCGCCGGCAACGTGCTCGCATTGGACGCCTTGCTGGGCTCGGCCAGCGACGCGAAAGTCGTCGTCGACAACCACCATGTCGGCCTTGTCGCGCTCTGCCGCGGCAATCCGGAGAGCCGGCTGTTCGCGTCCACCG
Organism: Mesorhizobium sp. LNHC221B00; assembly: GCF_000502935.1. Classification (NCBI taxonomy): domain Bacteria; kingdom Pseudomonadati; phylum Pseudomonadota; class Alphaproteobacteria; order Hyphomicrobiales; family Phyllobacteriaceae; genus Mesorhizobium; species Mesorhizobium sp. LNHC221B00. The sequence goes on from NZ_AYWR01000008.1 coordinate 54,098, forward strand.
CGCCGGACGGCTTTCTCGCCGGGCTGATGCGCGGCAGCGTGCCGGATTGGCTGGAGCCGGTGGCGGAGACCCGTGGCGCCCCGCTGGAGCTCTATCGCGTCCGTCCCACCGATTGAGCCGGTTGAAAATCGGCGTGAAGAACTGGTTGAAATCGGCGTGAAGAAAAGGCCTTTTCAAGCGCCACGGACACCTTCGCGGAGGCAATGCATTTTAGCCGCGAAAAATCGATTTTCGGGATACGTTTCCTAAAGAGTTTCCTGCCAGTCTCGAACATAAATTCCGACGTCAAGAAAACAGGGACACCGATGCAAACTCCGTTTGGCACCGGTCAGGCAAACAGGGAGAGCACGGATCTGGCATTCACAGATCCGTTGACCGGGCTTGGCAACCATCGCCGCTTCTTCGACAAGGTCGATCGCCTGATCAGCGATCGTGCCGACGATCCCGCACCCTTCACTGTAGGCATCCTCGACCTTGACGGCTTCAAGCCGATCAACGATTTGTTCGGCCACAAGGCCGGTGACGACATCCTGATCCAGGTCGCGATGCGGCTGCGCGCCTCGATGGACGACCACTCGACGGTCTGCCGCATCGGTGCCGACGAATTCGCCTTCCTCTATCCGCTGGTGTTCTCAGAGGAAGCAGCGGCCGAGAAATCCCGCATGCTGATCGAGATCCTGTCGGCGCCCTACGATGTCGGCGAACGCACCGCCAGGCTGTCGGCCTCGGTCGGCTGCTCGCTGTTCTATTCGGGCGACGAGACCACCGAGATTCTGATCAACAAGGCCGAAACGGCGCTCTACCACGCCAAGCGGTCCGGCCGTGGCCGGGTCGTCGTCTACACCCGCGAGATGGAAGAGGCGGCCAAGCGCGTCACCCGCATCGAGCAGGCGCTGCGCCGTGCCGTCTCGGCCGGCGAGGTGGAGCCGCATTTCCAGCCCATCGTCGACCTCACCACGCGCCGCACCATCGGCTTCGAGACACTGGCGCGCTGGACCGACCGCGACCTCGGCGCGGTGCCGCCGACCGTCTTCATTCCCATCGCCGAGGAGCGCGGCATCATCGGCCCGCTGTCGCAGCTGGTGCTGCGCAAGGCGACCGAGGCAGCCCGCAGCTGGCCGAAGGACCTGTTCCTGTCGTTCAACCTGTCGCCTTCGCAGCTCGTCGACCAGAACACCGGCCTGCACATATTGGCGATCCTCGACCGCACCGGCTTCGATCCGCATCGGCTGGAGATCGAGATCACCGAGACCGGCCTGATGAACGACCCGGCTTCGGCCGCGCAGATCGTCGAGGACCTGCGCCGCGTCGGCATCCGCGTCTCGCTCGACGATTTCGGCACCGGCCAGTCCTCGCTCGGGCGTCTGCGCGAATTCCATTTCGACAAGCTCAAGATCGACCGCGCCTTCGTCTCCTCCATTCTCGATGACCGGCCGTCCGAGCACATCATCCGCGCCATTCTCGCCATGTGCGAGGGGCTTGGCATGGATGTGGTCGCCGAAGGCATTGAAGAGGAGGCGCAAGCCGATCGCCTGGTGCAGTTCGGCTGTGCCGGCGGGCAGGGCTATCTGTTCGGCAAGCCGGTCGATGCCGATGCCACGCTCGGCTATCTCCGCGATTCCTTTCGCGGCGCCTTGCGCGCCAAGGCGATCTGACCGGCGCTAGCGGCATTCCCCACCATGCGACGATGCCGCTTCGCGGTTCCGTCGCCTTTTTGTCTGACATAAGCCCTTGAATCCGCCTTTTCGCCCTTGCCCACGCGACGTCTCTGGCTAGGATGCGCGCCGATTGAGCGCGGAGAGAAAAGACATGATGCCATCGGCGGATTTTGCCGACCTCAAGGGCGCCTCGGTGCTGATCACCGGCGGCGGCTCCGGGATCGGCGCGGCACTGACCGAGGGTTTCGTGCGCCAGGGCGCCAACGTCGCCTTCATCGACATCGCCGATGAGCCCAGCATCGCGCTTGCCGATCGCATCGAGAGGGATTTCGGACGGCGGCCTCTCTATCTCAGGACCGACCTGCGCGATGTCGAGGCGCTGCGGGCCTCGGCTGCGAAGGCCACCGACGCGCATGGCGATGTCACCGTGCTCATCAACAATGCCGCGTGGGATGAACGCCACGCCGTCGAAGACGTGACGGTCGAGTTCTGGGACAACAACCAGGCAATCAATCTCAGGCCGCATTTCTTCACCGCGCAGGCCGTGGCGCCGGGCATGAAGCGGGCCGGCGGCGGCTCGATCATCAACTTCACCTCGACATCCTATCTGATCAACCATCCCGACATGCCGGCCTACACCGCCGCCAAGGCGGGCATCCTCGGTCTCACCAAGGGCCTGGCCGGCAAGCTCGGGCCCGACCGCATCCGCGTCAACGCCGTCGCGCCCGGCTGGGTCATCACCGAGCGGCAGCAGCAACGCTGGGTGACCGAAGAGGCGCTTGCCGCCCATGTCGCCAAACAGTGCATCAAGGAGGTCATGCGGCCGGACGACATGGTTGGCACCGTGCTGTTCCTGGCCTCGGATGCCTCGCGCATGCTGACCGCGCAAATGCTGATCGTCGATGGAGGTTTCCTGTGAGCCCAGGGTTTGTCGGCAACGCGCCGGCGGTGGCCGCCGTCGACTGGGGCACGACCCGCATGCGGGTCTGGCTGGTCGACGGCAGCGGCAAGGTGCTTGCCGAACGCCGCGGGGACGACGGCCTGATCACGGCGCGCGAAAAGGGTTTTTCGAACGTGCTGGAAGGCCACTTGGCCGCCATGGGCGCGCCTGAAGCGTTGCCTGTTATCATCTGCGGCATGGCCGGCTCTCGTCAGGGCTGGATTGAAGCGGCTTACGTGCCCGTGCCGGCACCGATCGGCGCGATCCTGCGCGGCGCCGCCCGCATCGAAGGCGAGCGCCGCGACATCCGCATCGTTCCCGGCCTTGCCCAGCGCCTGCCCGACGCGCCGGATGTCATGCGCGGCGAGGAAACACAGCTTGCCGGCGCCGGCCTGCCGGCCAGGGGCAGTGAGCTGGTCTGCATGCCCGGCACGCACTCGAAATGGGTGCAGGTCGAGGATGGCGCCGTCGCCGGATTCGGCACTTGGCCGACCGGTGAGCTGTTCTCGGTGCTTGCTGCGCACTCGATCCTGCGCCATTCGCTGGGCGAGCATCCGGCTCCGGTGGCGGTGGACAGTCCGTTCTTCCGGCAATGGTGCGAACGGGCGCTTGGCGAGGGCGGCGATGTCACTTCGAAACTGTTTGCCATCCGCGCCGCCGGGCTCCTGCAGGACCTGAAGTCGGAGGATGCCGCGGCCTGCCTGTCCGGCCTGCTGATCGGCGGCGAAATCGCTTCGGCCAGGCGCCGTCATGGCGCCGGGGCAGCATCCCGCCGTCATGGCGCCGGGGCAGCATCCGTCGTGCTGATTGCCTCGGGCGCGCTTGCCGTGCTCTACCAGGCAGCACTTGGCCTTGCCGGGCTTGAGGTGCGCGCCGTCGACGCCGACGAAGCCGTGCGCGCCGGCCTCATCGAAGCCGCGCGCGAAAACGGCATGATCGCCAGAACCGGAGCCTTGGCATGACCGAGACCGCAGCCTTTCCAAAACTCAAGCGCGGGCTGGTCGCCATCCTGCGCGGCCTGAAACCGGCTGAAGCCATCGCCATGGGCCAGGCCCTGTTCGACGCCGGCATCGAGGCGATCGAGGTGCCGCTCAACTCGCCGCAGCCATTCTCGTCGATCGCCAGGATTGTCCAGGTGCTGCCGAAAACGGCTCTGGTCGGCGCCGGCACGGTGCTGACGCCGGCCGATGTCGACGGGCTGCACAAGGCCGGCGGGCGGCTGCTGGTCAGCCCCAACATCGATGCCGAGGTGATGGCGCGCGCGATGCATTACGGCATGGTCACCATGCCCGGCGTCTTCACGCCCACCGAGGCCTTCCAGGCGATCCGGCTGGGGGCTTCGGCGTTGAAATTCTTCCCGGCGAGCGTGCTGGGGGCCTCAGGCATTTCCGCGATCCGGGCGGTGCTGCCGGCGCAGACGCTGGTCGGCGCCGTCGGCGGCGTTTCGGAAAAGGACTTTGCCGGCTACAAGGCTGTCGGCGTGACGGTCTTCGGCCTCGGCTCCAGCCTGTTCAAGCCGGGCATGAGCGTCGACGAGGTGGCGGTGCGTGCGCACGCCGCGGTCGCGGCCTGGGACGCAGTGTTCGGAGACGCATGATGAGCGAAGCGATCGTTTCGGTTTTTTCCGATCACGTCTGCCAGCTCGGCGAAGGCCCGAGCTACGATCCTGCCACCGACACGCTGTTCTGGTTCGACATCCTCAATGGCCAATTGCTGGAAAAGCATCTGTCCGGCGGCGCGACCATCGTCCACCAGCTTGGCCAGATGGCCAGCGCCATCGCCATCATCGACGACAAGCACCAGCTGATCGCCACCGAAACCGGCCTTCATGTCCGCGACGTCGCGACCGGCAAGCTGACGCTGCACACGCCCGTCGAGGCCGACAATCCAGTCACCCGCTCGAACGATTCGCGCGTCCATCCCTGCGGCGCCTTGTGGATGGGCACGATGGGCAAGGGCGAGGAAAAGGGTGCCGGCTCCATCTACTGGTTTTTCAAGGGCGAGCTGCGCCGCCTGTTCTCGGACATCACCGTCACCAATTCGATCTGTTTTTCGCAAGATGGCGCGCTCGCCTATTACACCGACACCTCGACCGGGCTGCTGATGCGGGTCGCCTGCGATCCGGCCACCGGCCTGCCTGCCGGCGAGCCGAAGATCTTCGTCGATCACCGCTCGGCCAAGGGCTATATCGACGGTTCGGTGCTCGACCGCGACGGCATCCTGTGGAACGCCTGCTGGGGCGGCAGCGTCGTCGAGGCTTATGGTCCCGACGGCAAGCTTGTCCGCACGGTCGCCATGCCGGTGAACCAGCCCTCCTGCCCGGCCTTCGTCGGCAAGAACGCCGACCGGCTCGCGGTCACCTCCGCCTGGTCGGGCAAGAGCGAGAAGCAGCGGCTGCTGGACCTGCAGGGCGGCATGACCTTCCTGCTCGATATTCCCGTCAACGGCCGTTTCGAGCCGCGCGTTCTGATCGCCTGAGCAAGGCCCGGCGATCGGGCGTTTGATTTCTACTATCACCCAGGCGTCCGGCCCGGGTCGGTTTCGCGAAAGCCGTTTGCGACTGAAGTGCGATGGTGGGCGATCCTACCGCCGGGAAGCGTCCGTCCTATGTCTAGCACCAAGCCCAGGCTGATCCTTGTCCACGAGCCGGAAAAGGCCTGCTTCGACCGCCTCGTCGCCGATGGCCATGCGAGCGAGCGCGCCGCCGAAATCGCTTCCTACCTGGCGCAGTCGACGGACCTTGGCCAGGAATTCGATGCGCTGGACGAGGCCTGCCGGGTGCGCGGCCTGTCCTTCACGCCGGTGGTGCTCGACGATGCCGCGCATGTGCTTGCCGGCGAGGATCCCGCCACGACGCTGGTCTGGACGCTGACCGACGGCATCGCCTATTTCCGTGGGGGCGCCGCCCCCGCTTTGGCGAGGCTGGGCGGGTTCAAGACGATCGGTGCCGACGATGCCCTGTTCGCGCTCTGCCAGGACAAGTTCCGCTCCGGCGCCGTGCTTGGCGCGTTGGGCCTGCCGGTGCCGCAGGCCGGTCTTGCGCGCAATGGCCAATGGCTGGTCGAGCCGCCGGCTTCCGCCGCCGGCTGGTTCGTCAAGCCCAACCGGCTCGGCGCCAAGATCGGCATCTGGCCGGATTCGCGCAGCAGCGATCTCGGCCACGCGCTGGAGCTTAGTCGGCGTGTTTTCGCCGCCTATCGCGACGATGTCGTGGTCCAGCCCTATGTCGCCGGCCGCAACGTGCGCGCCTCCTTCCTTGGGCTGACGCCGGAAGCTGGCGTCGAGGCGCTGGGCATCGCCTTTGTCGATTCAGGCGCCGATTTCCAGACCATGGCCGACAGCCTGGCGCTCTATGGCGAAACCGGCGCGGCGGCGAAGGCGGCGGGGCTCTATGCCGAACCGGAACTCGTTGCCGTTGCCGACGTCCAGCCGGCGGCCGACGCCGGGATCCGTGCGATCGCCGGGCGGCTGATGAGCGGGCTCGGCCTGCGCGACGTGTTTTCCGTCGACCTGCGGGTCGAGGCCGACGACACGCTCCACCTGATCGAATTCGAGGTCTGCCCCGGCCTGCCCTGCTTCGATTTCCGCGCCTATTGCCGGTCGCAATGGGGCCTGGGTCTTGCCGATGCCATGGCCGAAGCCGCTGCCAGCCGGCTGGCCAGTTAGTGTCTCGGCGCATGAGTTTGACGATCGCTTGGATTGACAGATCTCATGCATTGGCGATTGGCAGAAACATCCATCGCTTCGTCATCCACGGGCGGAGCAAAGAGCGAAGCGACGCAGTGCAGACCGAGGATCCATGCCGCGACTTCAAGGCGACACTGCGGTGCAGAATTCTGCTCCGTAGCGCTCACGACTATGGTCCCGGCCTGGATCCCAGGGTCTCCGCGACGGAGCTTTGCTCCTGCTTCGCCCAGGGATGACGAAGTTTAGAGGCTTCGGCCAATATCGAATGTCAGTGATTACACCGCTGAAAAGACCGATGAAAGTCTTGCCGCCGACAGGCCTCTCCTGTGCGGCGCTGGTGGTTTACTCGGGCTCGACCGTCGATTGCCCGATGGGTCGCGCGCCGGCCATGTAGCGGATGTTGTCGAACGGCTCCGGCCGCTTGTCGGCCAGGCTCCACAGCTGCCGGCTGGTGCCCGGCAGATCGCCCAGATAGACGTGCAGGGCTCCGGAGCGGGTGCTGCCTGTATTGGCGACCGAGTGAATGGTGCTGGAAGACATGTGCACCAGCGCCGGCGCTGAAAAGTCCTGCCGCTCGGGCTCATCGACCCGGTCGCCGGCGAGCGGGTAGATGAAGTTGGTCTCGCCACCCCAATAGATGCCGACCAGCGCATCCATCAAATGGTTGTGCGGCGGATACTGCACGCCGGGCGAAAGCGTGATGTGGTAGATCGTCAGCCTGGGGCTCGCGTGCAGCAACAGCTCGTCATCGTCCTCTTCGTGAACGAGCCGGCCGAGTGCGTGGAAGCGCTTGGTGTAGTCGCCGAGCACGGCCTTGACCTGACCGAAGGGATCGGCACCTGCCGCCGCGTTGACGATATCGCTGATGGCGGGGTAGAGAGGAGAGTCGGCGGATAGAGGCATTCTACAGCTCCTGTCTGAGATGCTCAGAAACAATAGCTAAGATGGCCAATTCGAGTCAATGCCGACGCGACGCGAGAAAAGCATGAAGTCGACCAAAGCCAAGCCACCTAAATCGATCGCACCGCCAAGCGGGACAACCGCGCCGTCGACGGCGGATTTGCTGCGCAGCGAGCAGGCCTACGAGCAGTTGAAGAGCGACATCGTCGCTTGCGTCCTGTCGCCCGGCGAAGCGCTGACCGAGAAACAGATCGAGGCCCGCTACGGGATCAAGAAGGCGACGATCCGTTCCGCACTCGCCCGCCTCATGCAGGAAGGTCTGGTCAGGAGCGAGCCGCGCCGGGGCTACGTCATCACCACTCTGACCTTGCGCGACGTCAACGAGATCTTCGACGTCCGAGGCCTCGTCGAACCGGAAGTGTTCAGGGTCGCCACCATGGGGATCACCGGGCGGGGGCTGGACGAGATCCGGCTGGCGGCGAGAAAGGTGCTGAAGCCCGAGACGCTGCGCAGCCCGGTTGCCTTCCTCGCCGCCGACCGCGCCTTTCGCCTGGCGATCGCCGAACTGTCCGGCAATTTGCGGCTGGCGCTGCTGCTCAGCCAAATCCTCGACCAGTCGGAACGAGCGCTCCATCTCGGCTTCAAGTCGCGCGATTTCATGCCGCTGATCATCGAACAGCAGAAGCAGTTGCTGCAGGCTTGCGAGAAGAGCGACGTCCCCGGCATCGTCAAGCTTGCCCGTTCGCACTGCCTTGCCCTCAAGCACCAGCTGATCGGGGCCTTGCTCGGCGGGCCAAAGCTACGGGAAGCGAACCTGCAGGACTTCGTCTGAACGTCAGCTTCTGCTTCGCGACGCCCTCAGGCCCCTTCGACCAGCACGATCTCGCCGTCGGCGACCTTCTGGCGGATGGCGACCGCGCGCTGGTATTCCGGCGAGTGATAACAGTCGTGTGCGGCCGCCAGCGATTCGAACTCTATGATGACGTTGCGAGCGCGGCCCGGCCCTTCGGCAAGCTCATGCGCCCCGCCACGCGCCAGGAATTTCGCCCCGAACCGCTCGAAGGCGGGTTTGGCGGCGGCGACATAGTCCTTGTAGCCTTCGGCGTCACGCACATCGACGCGGGCGATCCAATATCCCTTGGGCATTCGTCTACTCCCTGCTTCTTGTGTCTACGCCGAGCGCATCTCTTCCAGAATGGCTTCCGCCGCCGCCCGCCTGTCGTTTGCCGCGACGATTGGCCTGCCGACGACGAGATGGCTGGAGCCATTGCGGATCGCCTGCGCCGGCGTCACGACGCGCTTCTGATCGCCATGCTCGCTGCCCGCCGGCCGTATTCCCGGCGTCACCACCGCCATGTTGGGCCCGACGATGCGGCGCACCGCTTCAGCCTCTTCGGCCGAGCAGACGACGCCGCCCATGCCGGCATGCAGCGCCTGTTCGGCGCGCCTGAGCACCAATGTGTGCGGGTCGTATTCATAGCCGGCGTCGATCACGTCCTGCTCGTCCATCGAGGTCAGCACGCTGACGGCGAGCAGGCAAAGGTCACTGCCGCGTGCCGCTTCCACTGCCGCCTGCATCGCCTTGGGATAGGCGTGGATGGTCAGCATGGTCATGCCCATCTTGACGATGTTCTCGACACCCTTGGCCACCGTGTGGTCGATGTCGAGCAGCTTCATGTCGAGGAAGACTTTTGCCCCGCCGCTGGCCAGCTCCCTGGCGAAGTCGAGCCCGCCGGCGAAGGCCAGTTGATAGCCGATCTTGTAGAAGGAGACGACGCCGTCCAGCTCACGCACCGCCTGTTCGGCTTCCCTCACCGTCGGCACGTCGAGGCCGACGATCAGTCTTTCCTGAATAGACTTGGGCTGCATGGTCTGAGCCGGCATGGATACGGTCACGCCTCGATCCGGGTGGACAGCAGGCGCGAGGTTTCGATCAGCGTGCGGCATAGATGCTCCATCGATGTGTGCAGTCTTTCGTCACGGAAATGGCCGTCCTCGCCGAAGGCGTCGCCGCCCTCCGGCACCGAGCATTCCGGCGTCACCACCTCCATCTGGCAGCGCACCAATACGGCGCGCAGATGGTTGATGCAGCGGATGCCGGCAAAATGACCGTTGGAGGACGAGCATAGGCCGACAACCTTGCCGGCAAGCGGCCTGACCGGCCGGTTATGGTCCCTGCGTACGCGGCTCACCCAGTCGATCGTGTTCTTGAGCAGCGGCGGGATGGAGCCGTTATATTCCGGCGTGGCGATCAGGAGCCCGTCATGCGCGATGATCAGGCGGCCGAGTTTGACGGCATTTTCGGGAACGCCCTTTTCCTTCTCCAGATCTTCGTCGAGGATCGGCAGGGGATAGTCGCCGAGCGAGATGCGCGTCACTTCGGCGCCCTGCACCGCAAGTTCCTTCTGAGCCACGTCGGCGGTCCTGCCGCTATAGGCGCCGCCGCGCACCGAGCCGGCGAAGACGAGGATTTTCGGGATCACGGCCATTGCTTCGCAAAGGGGGTAGGCAGTGAGGAATAGGCAGTAGGAGATGAGCAATTCCTGACTATTCCCTACTGCCTATTCCCCTATCCTTCCCTTCGGTAAATCCACAGCTGCGTCGGCGGGATGTTGCGGAAGATGAAATCGAAATGCTTGACCGTGTAGTCGCCGCGCCCGGCCGGGATCGGCGACATCGGGCCGTAGGTCAGCTGCACGATCGGGCGGCCCGCCGGGATGCGGTCGAGCAGGCTTTCGATATAGGCGATGCGCTGGGCGACCGGGAAGTTGAGCAACGGCACGCCCGAAACGACGGAATCGAAGATCATCCCGCTCCTCTCGCCAAGCGTGGCGTTGAGGTTGAAGGCGTCACCCTCGATGACGTTGACCCCGGGATAGAGCTGGCGCAAATGGCGCACGAAATCGGTGGAATATTCGACCGCGTAGAGGTTTTCGGGCCGCACGCCCTGGGCGAGGATGGCGCGGGTGATGACGCCGGTGCCTGGGCCGACTTCGAGCACCGGCAGGCCGGACTTGGGATTGACGATCGAGGCCATCTTGCGGGCGGTGATCGAACTGGTCGGAACGATCGAGCCGACTGTCTTCGGCTTGTCGATCCAGCCCTTGAAGAATTTGAGCTCGTCGTCGAACTTTTCGGCCAGCGCCTTCCGCAGTCCGGGACCACGTGTCATGCAAGCTCTCCTCAGCGCTTCCCCCGCAAGCTACTTAACACCTGAGCGGCGCAAGGCAAGGCGCCGCAACACGCATGGCGTGGATAAGATAGCTTTTGTCGCCTATCAACGCTCGCCGAAAGACTCGAAGAAATCCTTCATGCGGGCAAAAAAGCCGCTCGATTGGGGCGAATTGTCTTGCGAGGAGAGTTGTTCGAACTCCTCCAGCAGTTCGCGCTGGCGGCGCGACAGGTTCTGCGGCGTCTCGACCGCGGTCTGGATGTAGAGGTCGCCGACATTGGGCTGGCGCAGCACTGGCATGCCCTTGCCCTTGAGGCGGAACTGGCGTCCGTTCTGGGTGCCTTCCGGCACCTTCACCTTGGTCTGCGTGCCGTCCAGCGTCGTCACTTCGAAGGAACCGCCAAGGGCGGCGGTCGTCATCGAGATCGGCACCTTGCAGTAGAGATCGGCGCCGTCGCGCTGGAAGAACTCGTGCGGCTTCACCGCCAGGAAGATATAGAGGTCGCCGGACGGCCCGCCGCGCAAGCCGGCCTCGCCCTCATTGGCAAGGCGGATACGGGTGCCGTCCTCGATGCCGGCCGGGATGTTGACCGACAGCGACCGTTCTTCGGTGACGCGGCCCTGGCCGGCGCATTTCGGGCACGGATCCTTGATCGTCTGGCCGCGGCCCTGGCATTGCGGGCAAGTGCGTTCGATCGAGAAGAAGCCTTGCGTGGCGCGCACCTTGCCGTGGCCGTTGCACATCGAGCAGGTGACGGGCTGGGTGCCCGGCTTGGCGCCGCTGCCGGAGCATTCCGAACACGAGATCGAGGCCGGCACGCGGATCTGCGCCGTCTTTCCCGCGAAGGCTTCTTCCAGCGAGATTTCCATGTTGTAGCGCAGGTCGGCGCCGCGCTCGCGGCCACCCGACGAGCGGCGCTGGCGGCCGCCCATCATGTCGCCGAAAATGTCTTCGAAGATATCGGCGAAACCGCCGGCGCCAAAGCCTTGCGCCCCGCCATTCATGCCGCCCTGTTCGAAGGCGGCGTGGCCGAAGCGGTCGTAGGCCGCGCGCTTCTGCGGGTCCTTCAGCGTCTCGTAGGCTTCGTTGATTTCCTTGAACTTGTGCTCGCAGGAATGATCGCCTGGATTGCGGTCGGGATGGAACTGCATGGCGAGCTTGCGAAAAGCGCTCTTGAGCTCCTTCTCGTCGGCGCCTTTCTGGACGCCCAGCGTTTCGTAGAAATCAGCTTTCATTTTTTCCCGCAGTCCGGATATTCAACGTCTTGAGGCATATATTGCGTCGTTTGCCGGCACGTTGCCTCGATTTAGGAGCGGTGCTGCCCGGATGCTAGGGCCGGCGTGCGCCTGTCCGGGTTTTTCTGTCATTTTTTCAGCAGGGCCCCGCACTTTTTCAGCGAGGGTTGCAAAAAAGCCCGGCTTGGCGCCGGGCTTTCCGCATTATCTTGCCGTCAGGCGGCTCAGGCCGACTTCTTCTTGTCGTCGTCTTCATCGATTTCCTCGAAATCGGCATCGACCACGTCACTGTCCTTGGCGGCATCCGCCTTGGCGTCGGCTTCCGCGGCTTCTTTCTGCGAGGCCTCGTACATGGCCTGGCCAAGCTTCATCGAAGCCTCGGCGAGCACCTGGCTCTTGGCCTCGATGTCGGCCGCATCGTCGCCCTCGGCAGCGGTCTTCAGTGCCGCGATCGCATCCGATATCGCCGTGCGCTCGGCTTCCGAGACCTTGTCGCCATATTCCTTCAGCGACTTCTCGGAAGAATGCACCAGCGCCTCGGCCTGATTGCGGGCCTCGACCACGGCGCGACGCTTCTTGTCGGCATCGGCATTGGCCTCGGCGTCCTTCACCATCTTCTCGATGTCGGCGTCAGAAAGGCCACCCGAGGCCTGGATGCGGATCTGGTGCTCCTTGCCGGTGCCCTTGTCCTTGGCCGAAACGTTGACGATGCCGTTGGCGTCGATGTCGAAGGTGACCTCGATCTGCGGCACGCCGCGCGGGGCCGGCGGAATGCCGACCAGGTCGAACTGGCCGAGCGGCTTGTTGTCGGCGGCCATTTCACGCTCACCCTGGAAGACGCGGATGGTGACGGCCGACTGCGAATCCTCGGCGGTCGAGAACACCTGGCTCTTCTTGGTCGGGATCGTCGTGTTGCGTTCGATCAGCCGCGTGAACACGCCACCCAGCGTCTCGATGCCGAGCGACAGCGGCGTCACGTCGAGCAAGAGCACGTCCTTGACGTCGCCCTGCAGCACGCCGGCCTGGATGGCGGCGCCCAAGGCGACGACCTCGTCCGGGTTGACGCCCTTGTGCGGCTCCTTGCCGAAGAACTGCTTCACGATCTCCTGGATCTTGGGCATGCGGGTCATGCCGCCGACCAGGACCACTTCGTCGATCTCGCCAGCCTTCAGGCCGGCATCCTTGAGCGCCGCCTTGCAGGGCTCGATGGTGCGCTGGACGAGATCCTCGACCAGGCTTTCGAACTTGGCGCGGGTCAGCTTCAGCGTCAGGTGCTTCGGGCCGGTCGCGTCGGCGGTGATGAAGGGCAGGTTGATTTCGGTCTGCGTTGTCGACGACAGCTCGATCTTGGCCTTTTCAGCCGCTTCCTTGAGGCGCTGCAGGGCAAGCTTGTCGTTCTTCAGGTCGATGCCCTGTTCCTTCTTGAACTCGGCCGCCAGATATTCGACCAGCCGCATGTCGAAGTCCTCGCCGCCGAGGAAGGTGTCGCCGTTGGTCGACTTCACCTCGAACACGCCGTCGCCGATTTCGAGCACCGAAATGTCGAACGTGCCGCCGCCAAGGTCATAGACGGCAATGGTCTTGCCTTCCTTCTTGTCGAGGCCGTAGGCAAGTGCCGCGGCCGTCGGCTCGTTGATGATGCGCAGCACTTCGAGGCCGGCGATCTTGCCGGCGTCCTTGGTGGCCTGGCGCTGGGCGTCGTTGAAATAGGCCGGAACGGTGATGACCGCCTTCTCGACCTTCTCGCCGAGATAGGCTTCCGCCGTTTCCTTCATCTTCTGCAGGATCATGGCCGAGATCTGGCTGGGCGACTGCTTCTTGCCGCCGGCCTCGACCCAGGCATCGCCATTGTCGCCCTTGACGATCTTGTAGGGGACAAGCTTCTTGTCCTTCTCCGTCACCGGATCGTCGTAGCGGCGGCCGATCAGGCGCTTGACCGCGAAGATGGTGTTTTCTGGATTGGTGACCGCCTGGCGCTTGGCCGGCTGGCCGACCAGACGTTCGCCGTCGCCCGAGATGGCGACGATGGAGGGCGTCGTGCGCGCGCCTTCCGCATTCTCGATTACCTTCGGCTCCTTGCCATCCATGATGGCGATGCAGGAGTTGGTGGTGCCGAGATCGATACCGATTACTTTTGCCATTTTTCTAGTCTCTCCGCTAAGCAGGCTCTCAGGACCCGGTAAGGCGTTCCGACGAAAGCCCCTGTTCACAAGAAATTCCGTTCCGGCAACCGGCATTCCGGCGTCGAACGGCTTGGCGCGTATATAAGAACAGGCAGCATCGCGCGCAAGCATTCTGCGCAACGCTTCCACGATCGTCGCAGGCGGAGGCAAAACGATCGCCCTGGCCGGCCGGGAGCGGACACGGGCGCGCTGCCCTGTCGAAGGCCGCCGGGCCGAGGTCGCGCGCCAACCGCCGATCAACCCCGGCCGAGCCGGGCTCCCCGGTTGCCGCGGGGTTCAACCGCGCACGAATTCAATCAGCGCTTCGACCATGCGGTCGTTGAATTCCTGGCGGAATCGGTTCTTCTTCAGCCATTCCGGGTTGGAGCCGACCGTCTTGTTGGCGTCGACGACGATGCCCTTGCCGTCGACAATGAAATAGTCGATCGCGCCGAAATCGAGACGCAGCCGCTCCCTGACCGCCCTCACCTCGGGCGGAACGGCGCCGCCGATCTCATTGCTGATGATCTCCGATCCCTTGCAGAGAACGTCGTTATAGGTCTGCCGCATGTTCACTTCGGCACCGAGAAGGAACATGTAGCGGTGCTTGACGATCGGCAGGTCGAGGCTGTCGAAGGCGAATTTTTCGACCATCAGGCGCTCGTCCCCCCAGGCCTCGGGCGGAACCTGCGCCAAAGTGTCGTAGACGCGGTAGCGGGGGCACAGCCGTTCCTTGTACCCGGGATCGGCGGTTTTGCGGACGAAATGCATCGCCCGCGTCCATCCGTTGCGATACTGCCGCCAGCGCAGTTCGGGCCGGCCCCTGCTGTTGAGAACGGTCTTGACGATGACCGGGCCGGAATGGCCGTCGCCGGCACCGATCCTGAGCGATGAATAGAGCTGCCGGTGGATGGACAGGGCATGGCCGTTGATGGTGCGCGCGTAGCGTCGGGCGATGTCGTGGTAAAGGTGTGGCACATCGGTCAGGTCGATGTGCAGCAGCGCCGCCGGCGCCAGATGCTCCCGCGCCGGACGATCGAGCACGCGCACCGTCATCCCTGCCTGCTCCAGGCGCGGCAGCAGCGACTGGATGGAATACTCCTCTCCCGAACGAAAATTGCCCAGGCTCTCCACATAGACATCGAGATCGGCGACATCGAGACCGGCTCGCATGGCTATGCCGCTACTCGCTGATGTCGACATTCGAGAAGTCGTGATGGTCGAACGGGTCCATGACGTAACCCTGGACCCGTTCGCGCATCGGTATCGACACCACGGAATGGGCAATGACCACCCATGGCGTCTGTTCCCGGAATATCCCCTGTGCCTGCGCATAAAGCTTCATGCGGGCATCGGGGTCGACGATCCCGGCTGCCTGCCGGAGCAGATCGTCGAAGGCAGGAAAACACCAGTTGGCGCGGTTGGTGGCGCCGACACCGGCGCAGCCGAGCGGCACCGAGAGGAAATTGTCGGGGTCGCCATTGTCGCCGGTGAAACCGAACAGCATGGCGCCATCGCGGTCGACCGGTTTGGAGCGGGCAAGATATTCGGCCCATTCATAGGTGACGATATCCACGGTGACGCCGATCCGCGCCAGGTCCGACTGGATCATCTCCGCCATGCGCTGGGCATTGGGATTGTACGGGCGCTGCACCGGCATCGCCCAGACCTTCATGTGCAGATCCTTGATGCCGGCGTCAGTCAATGCCTGCCTGGCGGCATCGGGATCGAAAACAGGATCTGGCGTGGTCTTGTCATAGGCCCAGGAGGTCGGCGGCAGCGGATTGCGCGCGATGTCACCGGTGCCCCGGAAGACGACGTCGACAAGCGCCTTCCTGTCGATTGCCATGTCGATCGCCTTTCTGACCCTTGGATCGTCGAACGGCTTCTGCAACGTGTTGAAGGCGAGGTATCCGGTGTTCAGTCCTTCCTGCTGCATGACCTTGATGCCGGGCGCCGTCTTGATCGCCGCCAGATCGGCGGGATTGGGATAGGGCATGACATCGCACTCGCCGGCACGCAGCTTCTCCAGCCGGACGCTGGCATCGGTGGTGATGGCGAAGATGAGGTCGTCGATCCTCGGCCGGCCGCGCCAATAATCGGGATTGGCCTTGTAGCGGATGACCGCATCCTGCTGGTAGTCGACAAGCTGGAACGGACCCGTGCCGACCGGTTTTGTCGCCAGGTCGAGCGGCCGCTTTTCAGCCAGCAGCCTGTCGGCATATTCCCTGGAAACAACAGAGGCAAAGTCCATCGCCAGATTGGCAAGCATCGGCGCATGAGGCGCCTTGAGCGTCATGACGACGGTGTAGTTGTCGAGCTTGCGCCAACTGGCGACGAGGCGCGGCATGCCCATGCCGTCGAAATAGCCATAGGGGCGGCTGGCATAGTTATGGAACGGGTTCTGCGCGTCTGCCTGGCGCTCGAAGGTGAACAGCACGTCGTCGGCATTGAAATCGCGGCTTGGCGTGAAGCCATCGACGGTATGAAACTTCACGCCGTGCCTGAGGTGGAAGGTGTAGGTGAGGCTGTCGTCCGAGATCTCCCATTTCTCGGCCAGGCCGGGACGCACCTTGGTGGTGCCGGGTTCGAACTCGACAATGCGGTTGTAGAGCGCCGTGGCGGAGGCGTCACGGGTACCGGAAGCGAGAGCCGGGTCGAACGTGTCCGGACTGGCCTCCGTGCAATAGACCAAGGTTTTGGCCATCGAACCATGAACTGGCAACGCGAAAAGTGAAAGCGTCGCCAGGAGCAGAACAGAGCGCTTGCTTGTCATGATGCCCCCCAAGGCGTGCCCAAAGGGCTGCGCGGATGCTATCAGAAGACGGCAGCGCCGGTAAGCCGGCCCGCCGACGATGAACCTTTCCGCTTCCGCCCGCGACTGATGTCCAGGCGCCGCATGGTGCGGCCCGGAAAGGAAGCCCTCCATGACCAGCAACCCCGAGGCTCCGAGGTCCGCGGGAACAACAGGAGCTCGGCGTGACCACCGCCTTCGGGATGGGGTCGATGCGCTGGGCTTCCCGCTGATTCCGTTGACCCAGCGTAAGAGCGGTAGTAACGTAACCGTGAGGAAAGCAGACAATTCGATCAGGGAAAAACGTGCCGGACCACCGCGCCTTGCCCTGATTTGCGCGGCAACGCCGGATGTTTCTCCCGTGGCTAACGGGGGTAGCTTCATGTCTCGCGTCCGCGGCACGCGCGTGTCTTCTTTGACATATTCTCGTGAGGGCCGTTTGCGCCGCGCCGTCCACGCAGGCGGCTTGCTGGCGCTGGCGCTCGGCGCGGGCCTGTGGCTTGGCGGTGCCGCAAAGGCGCAGGAAACCCAGATCATCTATCCCGGTTCGATGGCGGTTACCGGATTTTCCGGCACCATCATTCCGAATTTCGACCCCCCTGATTCCGAAAAAGGGGGCCTGCCGCCCGGCGTCGATCCCGTCGACGAAACCTTCATCGACACCACGCGCGCCACCTTGCGCGTGTTCGACGTTTCGCATCTCGGCGGGCCGGCCTCGGGCCAGCTCGTCTTCACGCCGCCGCCTTTCGAGGTGACATCAGGCCAGATCGGCCAGGTGTTCGGCCTCACCTATGATGACGGCGTGCGCGATGGCGTCCCGTCGGGCATTCCGAACCTCTATGCCGGCGCCAGCTCGCTGCACGGCATCCGCATCGTCACGCCCGATACCGACGAGGACGGCAGGCCGGAGCGGCAGCGCCGCGGCATGGCGGGCGCCACCTTCATGGAGGGCCAGTTCGGCACCGAGAACGGCGGCGGGCCGGGCACCGTCTGGAAGATCGACGGCATCACCGGCCAGGTCGCCAAATTCGCCGACATCGACACCAACAGCGGTCCCGGCATCGGCAATCTCACCTTCGATCCGATCCACCGCCAGTTCTTCGCTTCCGACCTCGACACCGGCCTCGTCCATCGCATCGACGCCGGCGGCAGACTGATCGACACCTTCGACCATGGTGTTGCAGGGCGCCCGGCGCACGGGCTGGCTCCCGCCGCCGACGATGGCGCGGTGATGGACATCCAAGGTGCCGCCTTCGACAGCGAAGATCCCGAAACCTGGGGTTACACGCAGGACGAACGCCGCGTCTGGGCCGTCTCCTATCATGGCGGCCGGCTCTATTACTCGGTTGGAGAAAAGGCAGAAATCTGGTCGGTGGGCATTGCCCGCGACGGCAGCTTCGCCGGCGACCCGCGCTGGGAACTGACGGTCATGGCCGACAAGGACTACGCCGTCACCGACATCGCCTTCGATAACAGCGGCTTCATGTACCTGGCCCAGCGCGGCCCGGTCGAAAACCGATACGATTACAGCCAGTTCGCCGATTCCGGCAAGGGCGAGGTCATCCGTTACTGGCGTGAAAACCCCGACGATCCGGAGACGGAATCGGTCTGGGTGGAAGCGCCGCAGGAATATGCGGTCGGTTTCCCGCAGGCCAACCGGCAATCGGCCGGCGGCCTCGACCTGCAATATGGCTACGACGCCGACGGCAATCTCGACACCTCGGTCTGCACCCAGACGCTGGTCAACACCGGCGACAAATTGCGCGACAATCCGGCTCTTGCCGAGAAACTCGCCGCCGGCGGACCGCTCGCCGTGCACGGCGTGCAGATCACGCCCAAGGAACTGGTCAAGCCGGCCAATGTGCCGCCCTTCGGCTCCTGGTTCGTCGACTTCGACGGCTATTTCGAAGACCCCGAGGTGGAAGGCCATGTCGGCGACGTCGCCGTCTGGCACCCCTGCGAGGGTCGCGCCGGCTATTATGAGGAAATCCCGGGCGGCTACCTGCCCCCCTTCTATCCGCCGGACTTCCCACCGCCCGGCAATCTGCCTCCCTGCCTCGATGTCGAGGACGTGCGGTATTTCTGCACGCCGCGCGGGCTCGAGGCCGATCTCTACCTCCATGACCATGCCGGCTTCGGCGGCGATTCGATCAAGGCCCAATCCAGGACGCCAGGCGTCGGGGTGACATCACTCCAGTCGCACGCGCCGGGCAAGCCGTACACGATCGACATCACCGGCCATTATCCGGGCGACAGAGTGGATGTCGGGCTTTGCTTCTACAGGCAATCCGACAAGGACAAGGGTGGCTACTACCCTTGCTGCAAGATGACCTTGCCGCTCCGTACCCCAGCCGTCAGCTGCGAACGTTGAGGAGGGGAAGATGAACATTCTTGCCCCGTCCTCACCCGCGACCCCTCAAAAAACCGTCATGGAGACGATCATGAAACCCCTGTCACTCGCCAGGCGCGGTGCGCGCTGGCTGATGGCGGCCGGTATCGCGGTCGCCGCCCTGACCCCGCTGCACAGCCTTGCGGAAGACTCCGCCCCGATCACCCCGGAGTTGAGGCTCGACCTCGACAATTCGCGCATCATCAACCCGCGGCCGGACCGGATCGTGCCCTTCTTCACCAAGACGGGCACGCAAAGAGGCTGCGACTATGTCGTCTATTCGCTGAACTTCGGGTTGCGCGGCGATCCGCAGGGCTTTGCCGATCCAGGTCTCGAGGCCAGGCTCAACAAGCTCAGGATCGAGTTCAAGGACCAGCTCCCGCACGGCCTTGCCGTCGTCAATGTCAACGTCTCCGGCGACGGCACGGATTCCTCCGGCGGACCGCTGCCGGGCGCCACGATCAGCAATTCGGCGGGTCCCAACGACACGGCGACGGTTTCCGATTTCCGGTTTTCCGCCTCCGACCTCGACGGCTCGGGCGCGCCGAATGAACGCGTCATCACCTTCAAGATCACCGCCAAGATCGACCATGCGGCGTTTCCCTCGCCGACCATCGTCGACAACCAGGGTCTGATCAAGGTGACCAACGGAACCGGCACCGGGACCATCATCCCGTCGCAGGATCCGGGCAAACCCGACGACGGCGACTATAAGACCGGCGCCAAGACGTCGATCAAGATCGATCTCACCAAATGCAACCCGCCACCGCCACCTCCCGGCAAGGAATGCTTCAAGGTCGAACGCGGCACGGTCGATTGCGTGCCAGGCGGCGGCGCCTTCATCTACCACATGCCGGTAGGCTCGGAGATGGGCGGCAAGTGGGTCCAGGTCTCGACGACCACCCCAGGCATCACCATCATTCCCGATACGCAACTGGTGCCGGCGGGGGGCGGGGTGCTCAACTGGAAGATCGTCGGCGCATCGCCCGGCGACGTCATCCACCTCATCGTCACCGGCATCGAAACCTATGCCGGCCCGAAGGAGGGTTGGGGGCTGTGCTGCACGCAGACCATCGACATCGTCATTCCGCGTGACCAGAAGTGCCCGCCTAGGGATAAGGAGCCGGACCTCAAGGTCGAGAAACGCGCCGACGTGACCCGTTGCACGATGGGCGGCGGCTGCGACTTCACCATCAGGGTCACCAATGTCGGCACCGCGCCCTATAACGGCAAGATCGTGCTCGACGAGGTGACGCTGCCGGCCGGTTCGACGCTGAGTTCAGGGCCCAATCCGCCCTGGGTCTGCGTACCCGGCACCACCCCGATGATTTGCACCCATCCGGTGACCACGCTCAATCCGGGCGCCTCCGTCGATCTCAAGCTCGGCTTCAAGCCGGCTGGAGGCTGGCAAGGCAGCAGCTTGCGCAACTGCGCCACCTACAATTATGGCGCCAGCGGCAAGCCGCTGTTCGGCAGCCAGTCGAACGACCGTGGCTGCGCCTCGATCCCGATCTGCCGCCGTGGCGATCGCGACCGCGACTGCCAGCCGCCGGTGGAGAAGAAGGTCGACCTGATCCTGAAGAAGCGTGCCCGCGTCCCGGTCTGCACGGCCGACGGCATCTGCTACTTCGTGATCGACATCATCAACAACGGCAGCGCCACCTACAATGGACCGCTGACGGTCATCGACAACTACCCAGGCGGCGCGCCGGCCTCCTCGACCTTCGGGCCGAGCCCGCCCTGGACATGCGGACCGAACGGTCCTGGCCAGTTCCGCTGCGACAATGCAGGCATCTCGCTGCCTCCGGGCGCCTCGACGCCGATCGTCGTCAAGGCGGTGATGCCGGCCGGCTACCAGTCGGACACGGTCGAGAACTGCGCGGCGGTAAAGCCCATCCCCGGTGAGGTCGACCTCACCAACAACAGGGCCTGCGCCAAGGAACGCTTCCGTCATCCCAATGGCGGCAAGCCGACCCTGCGCATCACCAAGGTCTGCAATGGCTCGCTCGCCGGTGCCGCGTTCGTCTCTTGCCGCATCACCGTCATCAGCCTTGGCACCGCTGCCCCCACCGGTCCGGTGCGGGTCAACGATGCCGCCATGCTGGTGGCCGGCGGTGCACCCGTCCAGATCCAGACCGTCACTCCAGACGGCGCGGAATGGGCATGCGGACCGGTGCCTGCCAGTGCGCTGTCCTGCAAGATTCCCGGTGCCGTCATGACACCCGGAACCAGCCGCCACTTCGACGTGACGGTCTCGGCGAATGGCGAGTTCGAGAACTGCGCGCGCGGCTCCTACGGGCCGGCGCCCGGCGACGACGTCGTCTATCCGATCGGCCAGGCCTGCGCCAAGGGCGGCGGCTCTTCGACCATCCGCGTCGAAAAGACCGGCGACCGCGAATGCAGGCTCGGCCAGCCCTGCTCGTTCGACATAACCATATCAAATGATGGGACGAGCCCCTTCTCCGGTCCGGTCCGCATCGGTGATGCGATTGGCGTGGAAGGCCTCGGCCGGCTGAACGGTGTCGAGATCACCTCGATCGATCCGCCTTTCGGCTGTTCGCCCGAGCCGGCAACCTTGCCGCTGTCCTGCATCGCCAACCTGTCGCTCGGCGCTGGTGAAAGCCGGTCGCATCATGTCACCGTGGTCATTCCCGACGACGGCCGCCTGGCCAACCTGCAGGGCGACGTCAACGGCCAGAACTGCGTCGGCGTGCTCTCTCCCGACACGCGGGTGCAAGGCGGCGGCGACGTCTTGTCCAAGGATGCGGCCAATGCGCAGGGCGATCGCGGCAAGGCCTATGCGTGCCACCCCTTCATCATCACGCATGAGGTGAAGAAGGAGTGCTCGCCGGGCTTCGTCATGAACGATGCGGGCCGCTGCGTCTGCCCGGAAGGCACCACCTTCCGCAACGGCCAGTGCACCGGCGGCGGCACCAACGTTCTGCCGACGCCACCGCCGCCGAAGCGCTGCGTGCTGCTCGAAGGCCAGATCCGCACCGAGGACGGGCGTTGCGTCTGCCCGCGCGGCACGGCGCTCGAGAACGGAAAATGCGTCAGGACCGACAAGCCCGAGCAGTGCACCATCCGTGGCCAGGTCCACGACGCGGACGGCGACTGTGTCTGCCCGAGAGGAACCGAAGTGCGCAATGGCGCCTGCCGTCCGATCCGGCCGAAGCCCGAGCAGTGCACCATCCGTGGCCAGGTCCACGACGCCAATGGCGACTGCGTCTGCCCGAGAGGAACCGAAGTGCGCAACGGTGCCTGCCGTCCGGTCCGGCCGGAGCCCGAGCAGTGCACCATCCGTGGCCAGGTCCACGACGCCGATGGCGACTGTGTCTGCCCGAGAGGAACCGAAGTGCGCAACGGTGCCTGCCGTCCGATCCGGCCGGAGCCCGAGCAGTGCACCATCCGTGGCCAGGTCCACGACGCCGACGGCAATTGCGTCTGCCCGCGGGGTACCGAGGTGCAAGGCAATGCCTGCCGGCGCAAGCAGCCGCAGTTGGAGCAGTGCGACATCCGCGGCCAGGTCCACAACAAGCGCGGCGAGTGCGTCTGTCCGCGAGGGACTGAGGTGATCGACGGTGCATGCCGCAAGCCCAGGCAACAGACGGAATGCGCTCCGGGCTCGCAGATGATCGATGGCCAATGCCAGCCGATCATCAGGCGGCGCTGCCCGGAAGGCACGATCGGGCGGTATCCGAACTGCCGGCCGATACGCGGGCAGCCGTCGCTGGAGCTCAACCCGGGACTGCTCCTGCAGCAGGTGCTGCCACGGCTTAGGCCGCAGACCGAACAGCAGCAGGATCCGGCTGCAAACAGGATCCTGAAACTCCAGCAGCAATAACCATCTGCTCGATGCCAGACGAAAAACCCGCCGGAGCGATCCGGCGGGTTTTTCGTCACGGCGCCGGGCAGCGGAAATTGGCCGCAACGCCGCAACGCCACCCGAGCCTGTGGAGCCGCCGTGCCGGCACCCTCGACAAGTCGTCCGCCGCGCATTAGGCAGTCGATCCAGGGTGACCGGCATGAAGGCGCCCGGAAAGGCCGCGAGATGAGCAAAAAGACCTTGATCGCACCTTCGGTGCTGGCTTCGGACTTTTCCAAGCTTGGCGACGAGGTCGAGGCCGTCGTGGCTGCCGGCGCCGACTGGATCCATCTCGATGTCATGGATGGCCATTTCGTCCCCAACATCACCTTCGGCCCGCCGGTCATCAAGGCGATCCGCAACCGCACCAAGGCCTTCTTCGACTGCCATCTGATGATCGCGCCGGCCGATCCCTATCTCGCCGCCTTCGCCGAAGCCGGCTGCGATGGCATGACGGTGCACGCCGAGGCCGGGCCGCATCTCGACCGCTCGCTGCAGACCATCAGGAACCTCGGCAAGAAAGCCGGCGTCTCGCTCAACCCGGCGACGCCGGAAAGCGCTGTCGAATACGTGCTCGACCGGCTCGACCTGATCCTGATCATGACCGTCAATCCGGGTTTCGGCGGTCAGGCCTTCATTCCAGGGATCGTCGACAAGGTGAGACGGGTCAAGGCGCTGATCGGCGATCGGCCGATCCGCATCGAGATCGACGGCGGCGTTTCGGCTGAAACCGCCCCCCTGGTCACCGCTGCCGGCGCCGACGTGCTGGTCGCCGGCGCCGCCATCTTCAAGGGCGGCAGCGTCGAGGCCTACCGTGCCAATATCGAGGCGATCCGGACGGCGGCCGACAAGGCCGCCGGCTAAGTACGGCGCGATCATCCGCTTCCAATTGCCAAAGGCCGGCTAAGGATTTGTGCGGATGCCTCTCCGGGTCCGGCACGGCCGAATCAGCCTCGCCAAGGCCGCTTGATAGCGGCGCGTGTTTCGTTGTCTTTGCGCGCGACAGAAAAGATGCTCGCACAAGCACAGAGGAACAGATGATCCTGCGTGCATACAAAACATGTTAAGCTTCCACTGGTTGTAGCGGCGTGAAAATCCGCGCGAGCCGGCGGCGGATCAGCGTATATTTCTTTGTTCTAAGGTACGATAATGCGATCTTCTGCTTGAGCGCCCGAAGGTAGGCGTTATAGGATACATGTACGGAGAGGGACTGTTTCCGGACTCGAATTGCCCAAATTAAGAACTGGGGACAAAGGAGTCGTCTTTTGACCTACGGAGCTGCCAATCTGAACGACGACGGCACAGGATCCAAAAGCACGCTTGCCAGTACGGTATATCATCAGCTGCGCGATGATCTTCTCGGCGGCGCTCTCGAAACTGAAAGCAAGCTGCGGGTCGAGTGGGTTGTTTCCAAGTATGGCGCCGGCGCCTCTCCGGTTCGCGAAGCCCTCAACCGCCTTGCCTCCGAAGGGCTTCTTGGCCGCCACGACCAGCGCGGCTTCTTCATCATGCCGGTCACCGCGATGGAGCTCGAGGAGCTGACGCGCACCCGCTGCTGGCTCGAGGAACGCGCTCTTCGCGAATCCATTGCCCACCGCACCGCCGAATGGGAAGAACAGCTGGTGCTGGCGCTGCATCGCCTGGGGCGCGCGTCACGGCTCTCGCCGCCTGATCTCCCGTCGATCAATCCGGATTGGGAGAAATTGCACCGCACCTTCCATCGGGTGCTGATCTCGGCCTGCCGGTCGCACTGGCTGGTGGGTTTCTGCGACCAGCTTTCCGATCACGCTTATCGCTATCGGCAAATGGCCAGGGACGGCGAAGGCATCCAGCGCGACGATTTCGCCGAACACCGGCTGATCGCCGAATGCGCGCTGGACGGCAATGCCGACGGTGCCGTCCAGGCACTGATCGATCACTACCAGCTGACCGCTTCCATGTGCATGGAGCGCTTCAAGCAGAACGAAACGGCCGCCGCCCCGGCCGAACGCGCCCGACGCTAGCGACGCCTCGATCGTCGGGCTATCGCCGATCATTCCAATCATTCGCGACCGACGTTGCGGGCTGGATCGCCGTTTGCGGTCTTGACGGCACGGCCAGGAAACGCGAACGCTTCGCCGCCGACGCATGCGGCCAGAAGCGTGTGCCCGGCGCCGCCATTGCCGTCACCGCAGGAAGACTTCATGAGCAATCATCTGTTCGATGCGTTCCGGTCCCGGATGCCGGCGCCCGGGCGTCTGTTGATGGAAACCGACGATGGCCGCTCGCTCACCTATGGCGACATGCTGGCGCGGTCGGGACAGCTCGCGCATGCGCTGCTGCAACTGGGTGTCGAGCCCGGCGATCGGGTGGCCGGGCAGGTCGAGAAGAGCCCGGAGGCGGTCCTGCTCTATCTCGCCTGCGTGCGCGCCGGTGCCGTCTTCCTGCCGCTCAACACCGCCTACACGCTGACCGAACTTGGCTATTTCTTCGACGACGCGGCACCTCGGGTCATCGTCTGCGATCCGGCAAGGGCTGCGGATGTCGCTGCGATGGTCGAGCCGTCCAGCGCCGTCGTGGTCACGCTCGACCGCAACGGCCAGGGATCGCTGGCGGACCAGGCATCGCGGCAATCGTCCGACTTCCATGATGTCGAGCGGGGCGGGGACGATCTTGCCGCGATCCTCTACACGTCGGGAACGACCGGCCGCTCGAAAGGCGCCATGCTCAGCCACGAGAATCTGGCCTCGAACGCGCGGGTGCTGGTCGATCAATGGCGCTTCACGACGGACGATGTGCTGATCCACGCGCTGCCGATCTTCCACACCCATGGCCTGTTCGTCGCCACCAACGTCGTCCTGATGGCCGGCGCCTCGATGCTGTTCGAACAGAAATTCGACGCGGGCCGCATCGTCTCGCTGCTGCCGCGCGCAACAGTGCTGATGGGTGTGCCGACCTTCTACGTACGCCTGCTGCAGCAGGATGGCCTAGACCGCGAGGCGACGAAGACAATCCGCCTGTTCGTGTCGGGTTCGGCGCCGCTGCTGGCCGAGACGCACAGGGCCTGGCGCGAGCGCACCAGCCACGCCATCCTCGAACGCTACGGCATGACCGAAACCAACATGAACACGTCGAACCCGTATGAGGGCGAACGGCGCGCCGGCACCGTCGGTTTCCCCTTGCCCGGCGTGTCGCTGCGCATCGCCGATCCCGACAGCGGCAGGACGCTGGCACAAAGCGAGGTCGGCATGATCGAGGTGAAGGGTCCAAACGTGTTCGGCGGCTACTGGCGCATGCCGGAAAAGACCAAGGCGGAATTCCGTGCCGACGGCTTCTTCATCACAGGCGATCTCGGCATGATCGACGCGGACGGCTATGTCCACATTGTCGGCCGGGGCAAGGACCTGATCATTTCAGGCGGCTACAACGTCTATCCGAAGGAACTCGAAAGCGAGATCGATGCGCTCGACGGGGTCTTGGAAAGCGCCGTCATCGGCGTCGCTCATCCGGATTTCGGCGAAGGCGTCACCGCGGTCGTCGTGCGGGCGCCGGCATCGCGGATCACCGGCGCCGAAATCCTCCGCGCCATCGCCGGTCGCGTGGCGAAGTACAAGCATCCGAAGCAGGTGATCTTCGTCGACGAACTGCCGCGCAACACGATGGGCAAGGTCCAGAAGAATCTTCTGCGCGATGCCTACAAGGATCTCTACGCGTCCTGATCAGGCCAGGCCTTTTTGGGAGACATGGGTGAACCGCTCTAACCACGGTTGGAAGCGCCGGAGCCGGAGCCCCACAAGGCACGCTTCAGCAAGCTGCGTTTGCGCTTGCGCGGGACGAGGTCGATATCGCTGACGAGCTTGGCGCCGCCCTCACGCCTTTCCAGGGTGATCTTGCGGCTGTGGAAGGCTTCGAGCTCCGCGCGATGCGCCACGCTGATGATGGTGACATCAGGCAGTTCGCGGATCACCGTCATCATCATCGTGTCCTGGCTCGTCTCGTCGAGCGCCGAGGTCGCTTCATCCAGCACCACGATATCGGGGCGATGCAGCAGCAGGCGCGCGAAGGCGAGGCGCTGCTTTTCGCCACCCGACAACGTCTGGTCCCATGGCGCCTCTTCCTTGATCCTGTCGGTGAGATAGCCGAGCCCCACCTTGTCGAGGGCAGCCTTGATCTGCTTGATCGTCCACTTGTCCGCCGCCGCGGGATAGGCGACCGCGCGGCGAAGCGTGCCGGTGGGGATGTAGGGGCGTTGCGGCAGCATGAACAGGCGCCTGCCGGCGTGGAAATTGACGTTGCCGCCGCCCCATGGCCACAGGCCCGCAACGGCCCGCACCAAGGTGGACTTGCCCGAGCCGGATTCGCCGGCCACCAGCACCCGCTCGCCCGGTTCGATTTCGACCTTCGTTTCCTTGACCACGGAGGAGCCGTCGTCGAGCGTCACGGAGAGATTGTCGAGGCTGAGCATCGCGCCGTCTTCGGTCTCGCCATGCTTGATGCGTCCCAGCTCGTCGCTCTGCTCGGCGCGCTCGAGCCCATCGAGCGACATCATCAGCGAGGCGATGCGGCGTGCGGAGGCGTTCCAGTCGGCAAGACGTGGATAATTGTCGACCAGCCATCCGAAGGCGCCCTGCACGATGGCGAAGGCCGAGGCCGCCTGCATGACCTGGCCGAGCGACATCGAGCCTTCGAGGAATTTTGGCGCGCACAGCAGCACCGGCACGACCGGCGCGAACAGGCTCGAGCCCTGCGAGACCAGTGCCGTGCGCATATGCTGTCCGGTCAGTTGTGCCCATCGCTTCAGCACGCCGGCAAAGGTCCTGTCGATGCCGCTGCGCTCCTCCTCCTCGCCGCCGAGCAAGGCAATGCTCTCGCCGTTTTCGCGCACGCGGGTCAGCACGTAGCGGAACTCGGCTTCCGACTGGTTCTTTTCCTCGGACAGCCGGACGAAATCGCGGCCGATGATGACCATCGAGGTGGAGGTGATCGCGGCATAGATCACGGCCGTGATGACGAGGAAACCGGGCACGGTGAAGGTCGAGCCTCCCAATGTGAAGCTCAAGGCTCCGCCGATCGTCCACAGCACCACGATGAAGGTCGAGGCCGACAGCGTGGCGATGATCACGCCGGAGATGAAATCGACGGGCGACTCGGTGGCGATCCGCAGATCCTCGGTGAGGCGGGCTTCGGGGTTCGAATGGTCGCCCGCGACGAGATTCAACTGATAGTAGCGGCCATTGGTAAGCCAGCGCGCTATGACCGACGTCGTGAGCCAGGATCGCCAGCGGCGCTGCATCGTCATGCGCAGATAGACCTGCGCGATGACAAGGCTCGCGCTTCCGGCAACGAGCGGCAGGAATATGGCGCTGAGCACATAGACGGTGTGGACGTTGCGTTGCTCGATCGCGTCGAAGAACGCGCGGTTCCAGACGTTGATCCCGTATTGGAAGCCGACATTGATGACGATCAGGATCAACAGCCCGATTGTAAGCGGCCAGGCGAGCTTGTCGCCCTGCCGCCCCCAATAGCCGCGCCCGCTGATCCAGAAGCGCCGCAGCAGGTATTTCTTGCGCGCCTGCTCGGCCTCTTCTGGCGTTAGCTGCGGATCGGGTTCGATAGCTTCCGGTGGCGGCCCCGCCTGACCGTCGACCTCCGGCGCCGCGTCGGCGGGCGTTGGCTTTTCTTCGCGCGGCTTCTCTTCGCCAGGGGTCTGGTCACGCGGCCCTTGCGGCCGCGACTTTCCTCGACGCGGCTTAGGATTGCCGCGCGGTCTGATGCCGTCGGCCGGTGTCGATTTGGGTTTCGACTCGGACATACGTTCCGACAACGGACTCAAAATCAAAAGGTTTCATGACCTCTGTTCGGGATGCCAAGCTTCCAACGGCACCGGTCATTCCGGGTACAGCAGCGCGACGACATGATCGGCGATCGCCAGGCTTGCCGTCAGGCCGGGGCTCTCTATGCCGAACAGGTTGACGATCCGGCCGAGGCCATGGTCGGCAGGCCCCTGGATCATGAAGTCGGCCGCCGGCTGGCCGGGACCCGACAGTTTCGGCCTGATGCCGGCATAGGCCGGTTGCAGGGCGTCATCGCCGAGGTCGGGCCAATAGCGGCGGATCGCTTCGTAGAAGACGGCGCTCCGGCCTGGATCGATCGTGTAGTCCACATGGTCGATCCATTCGACATCAGGCCCAAAGCGCGCACTGCCGCCAAGATCGTGTGTCAGGTGGACACCGAGGCCGCCTTCGACCGGAACCGGGTAGATCAGCCGCGAAAACGGCGACCGGCCTGGAAGCGCGAAATAATTTCCGCGTGCCAGCCACTGCCGGGGGATGAGGCTTTGCGGTAACCCCTCGATCCGGCCGGCCATGGCCTGCGCGTCGAGGCCCGCGGCGTTGACGAAGGCGCGGGCCTCCAAAGCGAAGGTCTCGCCATCGGCATCGCGCGTGTCGACACGGATCCCGCCTGCGCCGATCGTCGCGCCGGCCACGCAGGTGAGGAAAGCGAAGGTCGCGCCGGCCGCCTCGGCGTCGCCGCGCAGCGACAGCATCAAGGCATGGCTGTCGATAATGCCGGTCGACGGCGACAGCAGCGCACCTCCGCATGTCAGCGCCGGCTCCAGGCTTTCGGCTTCGCCGCGCGTCAAAAGCTCGAGGTCCTCGACCCCGCAGCGGCGCGCATTGGCCTGGATCGTCCGCAACCCGTCCATCTGCCCTGGCTCGCTGGCGACGATCAGCTTGCCGGTCCGCGCATGGCCGACGCCGTGCTCGGCGCAGTACGCGTAGAGGAGTCGGCTGCCTTCGACGCAGAGCCGGGCCTTGAGGCTGCCCGGCGCATAATGGAGCCCGGCATGGATGACCTCGGAATTGCGCGAACTGGTGACGGTGCCGATCGCATCGGCCTGCTCGATGACCACCACCTCGCGGCCCGACAAGGCAAGCGCCCTGGCGACGGCAAGCCCGACGACGCCTGCTCCGGCGACAACACAGTCGATTGCCTGCATGGGCCCGCTTTCAGGATTATGCGCCGGCTGAAAAAACCTTGTCGCCGCCGATCCAGACGCTTCCTATGCCGAGATCGTCCGACAGCGCAACGATATCCGCCGCCGTGCCGTTGGCAAGGCGGCCAAGCCGGTGCGACTGGCCGATCGCCTGTGCCGGATAGAGCGAGGCCATACGCAAGGCTTCGGAAAGGTCGAGCCCGACGACGCGGTGCATGAACCGGATGGCCGAGATCATGTCGAGGTCGGCGCCGGCCAGCGTCCCGTCGGCAAGCCTAAGGCTCCCGTCCTTGCGGTAGATGGTGCGGCCGTTGAGCGTGAACGAGCTCATGTCGGTGCCGATCGTCGCCATCGCGTCGGTGACCAGCACGATCTTGCCAGGCCCCTGCTTGGCCTCGAGTGCGATCCTGATACTTGCCGGGTGGACGTGAATGCCGTCGGCGATCAGCCCGGCGGACAAGGTGCCGATGTCGATCGCCGTGCCCGCCAGCCCCGGCTCGCGGTTGCCGATCTGGCTCATCGCGTTGAACAGGTGGGTGACCACGCTGGCTCCCGCCTCGGCGAAGGCTTTTGCCGTGGCATAGCCGGTGTCCGAATGGCCGAGGCTGACGATGATGCCGGCCCTGGTCAATGTCGTGACGCGGGCCGGCTCGACGGATTCGGGCGCTATCGTGGTGAGCAGCACCGGCAGCTTGCGCCGCGCCGCGATCAGCATCGACTGGTCGGCGTCCGTCATCGGCCGGATCAGCGCCGGATCATGCGCGCCCTTGCGCGCGATCGACAGATGCGGCCCTTCGAGATGCAGGCCGAGGAAGCCCGGCACCTTCTGCAGCGTCGCTGCTTCGCCTGCGGCAATCGCGGCGGCCGTGATGTCAGGCGTGTCGGTGATCAGCGTCGGCAGCAGCGCGGTCGTGCCGAACGGCGCGTGCGCCCGGCATATGGTCTCGATCGAAGCGACGTCGGGGTGGTCGTTGAGCATGACGCCGCCGCCGCCATTGACCTGGATGTCGACGAAGCCCGGCACCAGCATGCCGCCGCCGGTCTCGACGACGCGGACGTCCGAAGGGATGGCGCCGGTGGCCAAAATAGCCTCGACGAGGCCGTCGCGCACGACGAGCGCCGCGCCTTCATGCCAGTCGTCGCCGTCGAAAATCCGGGCGCCAGTCAGGGCAAAACGATCGCTCATACGGTCTCCGTCACCTTGCGAAGGTTGCGCGGCGTGTCCGGATCGAGGCCGCGATGGCGCGCGAAGGCCTCGACGAACATGTAGAAGGAGACGATCAGCGTCAGCGGGTCGGTCAGCGGGTGACCGGTGGCGACATGCGGCAGGCGCGTGGCGCGGTTGGCAAGCGCGGAGGTGACGAACACCGGCGCGCCCTTGGCCGCCAGGCTGTCGGCGGCTTCGGCGACGGACGGTTCGGACGCATCGCGCGCGGCCAGCGCCAGCACCGGAAAATCCGGACCGATCAGCGCCAGCGGGCCGTGCATGACTTCGGCCGCGCTGTAGGCCTCGGCATGCATGCCGCAGGTCTCCTTGAATTTCAGCGCTGCCTCGTTGGCCATCGCCGCGGACGGTCCACGGCCGAGGATGAACAGCGACTTCTGCTTTTCAATCGTTTCGGCCAGCACGCTCATCCAGTCGCAGGCGATCGCCTTGCCGAAATGTTCGGGCAGACGAGCAAGTGCGGCAAGCAGCGCGGCGTCGCCGGTGGAATGCGCCATCAAGGCGAGGCCGGC
The DNA here is from genome assembly GCF_000502935.1 of Mesorhizobium sp. LNHC221B00. Taxonomy (NCBI): domain Bacteria; kingdom Pseudomonadati; phylum Pseudomonadota; class Alphaproteobacteria; order Hyphomicrobiales; family Phyllobacteriaceae; genus Mesorhizobium; species Mesorhizobium sp. LNHC221B00. The sequence goes on from NZ_AYWR01000008.1 coordinate 85,614, forward strand.
GACGGCGGAATTGATGAAGGTCTTGGTCGCCGCGACGCTGCGCTCGGTCCCGGCCAGGATGTCGATCGCATAATCTGAGGCCCGCGCCAGCGGCGAATCGGCGGTGTTGGTAATGGCGACGGTCAGTGCCCCGCCGGCCCGTGCGGTTTCGGCCATGGCGACGATGTCGGGGCTCTTGCCCGACTGCGAGATCGCCAGGCACGCCGATCCGGCAAGCCGGAGTTTGCGGCCATAGATCGAAGCGATGGAAGGGCCGACTGAGGCGACGGCAAGGCCCGCGGTCAGTTCGACGGCATATTTCATGAAGGTGGCGGCATGGTCGGACGAGCCGCGCGCCACGGTGACGACGAAATGCGGGTCGCGTTCCCGGATGCCATGCCCGGCCTCGGAGAGCACGGTGCCGGAGCCGTCGAGCAGGCGGGCGACGGCCTGCGGGATCTCCTCGATCTCGCGCCGCATATGGGTGATTTCAGTCATGGTCGGCCCTCTTCGCTCGGTCCTGTCAGCCGCAGTTCGGCGACGAAGTCGTAGGCGTCGCCCCGGTAGATCGAGCGGGTGAATTCGATCACCTTGCCGCTCGCCAGATAGGAAATACGTTCGATGTGCAGGCCGGCAATGCCCGGCGGCACTTCCAGCAGGCGCGCGTCGCTGTCGCCGAGATTGGCGGCCGAAATGCGCTGCACCGCCCGCACCGGCCGGTTGCCTGTCATCTCCAAGGCGGCGTAGAGCGAGGAGCCTATGGCCGCCGGATCGGGCAGCACGCTGGCCGACAGCGAGGCGCGTTCGATCGCCAGCGGCGTGTCGTTGGCGATGCGCAGGCGCGCCACGCGCGTCACCAGTTCGCTCGACGACAGGCCGAGCACCATCATCTCGTCGGGCGAGGGCGCGTAGAGGCCGCGGTCGAGCCAGGCCGAACGCACCGCCATGCCGCGCCGCGCCATGTCCTCGGTGAACGAGGTCAGTCGCGACAGCGACTGCTCGACGCGCTCCATGCGCGGCGCCACGAAGGTCCCGGAGCCATGGCGCTGCACCAGGATGCCGCCCTTGACCAGGTCCTGCACCGCCTTGCGCACCGTGACCCGCGAAATGTCGGCCTTGGTGGCGATGTCGCGCTCGGAAGGCAGCGCGTCGCCCGGCCCGATCAGGCCGCGGTTGACGGCGTCCTCGATGCTCTTGCGAAGCTGCAGATAGAGCGGCGCGCCGCTCTGCGCCGACTGCTTCAGGGTGGCGAAGATCTGGTCGGCGGCGTCGCTCATCGAGCCGCCTCCTTATGTCCAGCGAAAAGCCGCACCGCCATCTGCACGGCGCCGCCCAGTGCGTCGTCGAGCGGCGGCTTCAGGAGCGCCCGGTAGCGCGCCGACAGGCGCGGCGCGTAAAGCGGCGCCAAGCCGCCGAGCAGGCAGAGCGGCGCCCCTTCGGCGAGATCGAGCGCGCCAAGCGAGGCTTCGACATCGGCGACTACCCTGTCCAGGATCCAGTTGGCGACGCTGTCGCCTTTTTCGGCGTGTTCGAACACCTTGGGCGCAAAACCGCCGAAATCGCCGGGCTTGGCATTGGTGGTGAACTCGACCACGTCCTCCGGATTGTTGCGGAAAACCGCCATCATGCTGTCGGTCAGCGGCGAACCCTCGCGCACGCCGTCATAGGCAAGCAATGTCTGTTCGAGAAGGTCGCGGCCGATGCGCGCGCCGCTGCCCTGGTCGCCGACCTGGAATCCCCAGCCGCCGATGGCGCGCGACTTGCCTTGTCTGCGCGCCATGTAGGCGGTGCCGGTGCCGAGGATCGCCATGGCGCCGTCGCCCGATCCGACGGCACCTTCCAGCGCGATCTCGGCATCGGTCTCGACGCGGCTGACGCTGAATGGCAGGACCGCTTCGAGCTGCTGCCGGTAGGTGCCGACATTGGCGCCGGCAAGCCCGAGAATGGCCGGTGTCTGCGGGATCAACTCCGGGTTCTGCCCGGCGGCGATGAACGCCTGCCGCGCCGCCTCGACGATGTTCGAACGGGCGCCGGTAAGGTCGGTGCGGATGTTGGCGGCGCCGCTTTTGGCACGGCCGAGCACCATGCCGTCCGCATTTGCCAGGGCGGCCCTGCAGCTGGTGCCACCGCCATCGATACCGAGCACGAAATTCACGTGATTTCTCCTCCGGCCGGATAATACCAATAAAATACCAATAGCCAAGGGTTAATTTCCGTTTCAAAAAGATTAAGGCGTATTTTATTGAAAATCCTGGGCATTTCGCCGGCTCAGCGATTTCCGGGCCACGAATTCGTTAATGCTTGTGGACAAGTGGTATTTTTTTGGTATTGTTCTGGTATTGGAGGTACCGGGATGGCCGAAACGCGCACCGAAGCGCTTCACAGGAATGCCGAGGGGCTGGATATCCAGGCCCCGGAAGCCATCCTTGCTTCGCTGGTCGATGCGCAGGTCGAGGCCGCCAAGGCCGTCCGCAACGCCATTCCGTCCATCGCCAAGGCTGCCGAGATCATCGCCGACAGGCTGAATGGCGGCGGCAGGCTAGCCTATGCCGCGGCAGGCAGTTCCGGCCTGATGGCGCTCGCCGATGCGTTGGAATTGCCCGGCACCTTCGGCATCGAACGCGACCGTATCGCCATACTGATCGCCGGCGGCGACAAGGCTTTCCACACGCTGGCCGGTGGGCCCGAGGACGACACGGAGGAGGCCGCCGCGGCGATCGCCAGTGCCGGCATCGGCAAGGGCGACTGCCTGATCGCCGTTTCGGCCAGCGGCACGACACCCTATGCGGTACGCGCCATCGAGGAAGCGGCCCGCCGCGGGGCGGCCACCATCGGCATCGCCAACAACCGGGGTTCGGCCCTGCTCCAGCGGGCTGGAACCGCCATCCTGCTCGAAACGCCACCGGAAGTGATCGCCGGCTCGACGCGCATGGGCGCCGGCACCGCCCAGAAGATCGCGCTCAACATGCTGTCGACCTTGACTGCCGTCCATCTCGGCCACGTGCATGACGGCTACATGGTCAACCTCATGGCCGACAACATCAAGCTGCGCGACCGCGCCGCGCGCATCGTCGCCGCCGTCAGCGGGCGCGGCAGGGACGAAGCCGCCCAACTGCTCGAGAAGAGTGGCGGCGCGGTCAAGACAGCCATTCTGCTCGCCGCCGGCGCCGACAGTGCCGATGCGGCGCGGAAGATACTGGAGGGGACCGGCCAGAAGCTGCGGCCAGCCCTTTCCGCGCTGGAGCATGATCCCGAAAAGTGGAACCCACTTTTCGGAAAAGATCGTGCTCGAACAAAGAAGTAGGGCTTGTTTCATCCCGATTTCCATCGGGGTGAAACGGGCTTGCGAGGGGAGCAAGGGGCCAAAAGCCTCTGTTCTCATCAAAACCGAACCTGAAAAAGGTCAACAGGGAGACTGAGCATGACAACGAAACTACTGACGGCACTGCTTCTGGGCACCAGCATTCTCGGCTCGGCCGGGGTTGCCTACGCCGACGACGTAACCCTCAACATCGAAAGCTGGCGCGGCGACGACCTTGCCATCTGGAAGGACAAGCTGATCCCGGCCTTCGAAGCCAAGAACCCGGGCATCAAGGTGGTGTTCGCACCATCGGCCCCGACCGAATATGACGCCGCGCTCGGCGCCAAGCTCGCCGCCGGCTCGGCGGGCGACCTGATCACCTGCCGCCCGTTCGACAAGTCGCTCGAACTGTTCAAGAAGGGCAACCTCGCCGATCTCTCCTCGCTGCCTGGCATGGAGAATTTCTCGCCGGTGGCCAAGTCGGCCTGGCAGACCGATGACGGCAAGGCGAGCTTCTGCGTGCCGATGGCCTCGGTCATCCACGGCTTCATCTACAACAAGGACGCCTTCGACAAGCTCGGCATCAAGGTGCCGCAGACCCGCGACGAGTTCTTTGCAGCACTCGACAAGATCAAGGCCGACGGCACCTACATCCCGATGGCGATGGGCACCAAGGACCTCTGGGAAGCCGCCACCATGGGCTACCAGAACATCGGCCCCAACTACTGGAAGGGCGAAGATGGCCGTGCGGCGCTGATCAAGGGCGACCAGAAGCTGACCGACAAGGACTGGGTCGCGCCGTATGAGGAACTGGCCAAGTGGAAGCCGTATCTCGGCGACGGTTTCGAGGCGCAGACCTATCCGGACAGCCAGAACCTGTTCACGCTCGGCCGTGCCGCCATCTACCCGGCCGGCTCGTGGGAAATCGGCCTGTTCAACACCCAGGCCCAGTTCAAGATGGGCGCCTTCCCGCCGCCGGTCGAGAAGGCCGGCGACACCTGCTACATCTCGGACCATACCGATATCGGCATGGGCTTGAACGCAGCGTCGAAGAACGCCGATGCGGCCAAGAAATTCTTGTCCTGGGTCGCCTCGCCCGACTTCGCCACCATCTACGCCAACGCGCTGCCGGGCTTCTTCAGCCTGAACTCCGCGCCGGTGAAGATGGAAGACCCGCTGGCGCAGGAATTCGTCTCCTGGCGCGGCAAGTGCAAGTCGACGATCCGCTCGACCTACCAGATCCTGTCGCGCGGCACGCCGAACCTCGAGAACGAGACCTGGGTTGAATCGGCCAACGTCATCAACGGCACCGATACGCCCGAAGCAGCGGCCAAGAAGCTGCAGACAGGCCTCGACAGCTGGTACAAGCCGGCGAAGTAAGAGCTCAGGCAACGGAGCCGGCCGGGCGCAAGCCTGGCCGGTTCCGGATACTCTGCATCCGCAGAGATAGCGATTGTCGGCACCACCTCGTGGCCTTACCCTTGCTGGTCTTGGGAAGGCTAGCTGACCAGTCGCAGGCCTTTGTCCTTGCTGCATCGGGCAAGGATGTTCGGGCCGTGCATCAAGGCATCATCTGGCATCAATATTCGTCTGGAACCGAGAGACGGCGGGGACCGAACTCATGGCCGCAGAAATACGACCGAAAAGACCTGTTCGCTGGCACATCGGCATCTTCCTGGCGCCGGCGGTGCTCGTCTACACGGCGATCATGATCCTGCCGCTCGCCGGCACCTTGCAGCTATCGCTGTTCCGCAACGTCAGCGAGTCCCAGGTCTTCGTCGGACTGGAAAATTTCCGCACCCTGTTCGGCGATCCCAACTGGTCGGTCGGGTTCTGGAACGCGCTCAGGAACAACACCTGGTTCTTCATCATCCACATGCTGGTGCAGAACCCGATCGGCGTCATGCTGGCGGCATTGCTGTCCAGCCCAAGGCTGAGATTTGCCGCCTTCTACCGCACGGCGATCTTCGTGCCGACGATCCTGTCCTTCGTTATCGTCGGCTTCGCCTGGAAGCTGATCCTGTCGCCGCTGTGGGGCGTGGCGCCGCATATGATGGACCTGGTCGGCTTGAAAAGCCTGTTCACGCCCTGGCTCGGCAAGGAACAATATGCGCTGACCGCGCTCAGCCTGATTTCGGTATGGCAGTTCGTCGGCATCCCGATGATGCTGATCTATGCCGCGCTGCTGTCGATCCCCGAAGAGGTGATCGAAGCGGCTGAATGCGATGGCATCACCGGCCTGTCGCAATTCTGGAAGATCAAGCTGCCGCTGATCCTGCCGTCGATCGGCATCATCTCGATCCTCACCTTCGTCGGCAACTTCAACGCCTTCGACCTGATCTACACCGCGCAAGGCGCGCTCGCCGGGCCGAACTATTCGACCGACATCCTTGGCACCTTTCTCTACCGCGCCTTCTTCGGCTTCCAGCTGCAGGTCGGCGATCCCAATATGGGCGCGGCGATCGCCACGATGATGTTCCTGATCATCCTCGGCGGCGTCTGCGTCTACCTCTTCCTCGTCCAGACGCGCCTGCGTCGCTATCAGTTCTGAGGGATGGATATGTCGAGCTTGAACACCCCCCTCTGGCCTGCCGGCCATCTCCCCCGCAAGGGGGGAGATCGGATGTCACGAAGGCTTTCGCCAATCTTCCACGTCGCAGGAGAAGCGCCGAGCCCGAAGCTGCCAATCTCCCCCCTTGCGGGGGAGATGGCCGGCAGGCCAGAGGGGGGTGCCTGGGCGCCGCTCCTCGGCAAAGTAGCTCGTCAGGAGACCTCCCAATGAGCACCGCCACCCGATCACTGCCCCGCACCATCGGCGCTCACGCGATCCTTTTGACCTACACGGCGATCGCGCTGTTTCCGGTGATCCTTGTCATCATGAATTCGTTCAAATCCCGCGCCGGCATTTTTGGCGCGCCTTTGACGCCGCCGACACCAAAAACCTTCGACCTGATCGGCTACACCACCGTCATCGGCCAGGGCGACTTCATCCATTATTTCCAGAACAGCCTCGTCGTCACCGTCGCTTCGCTGTTCTTCGTGCTTTTGTTCGGCGCCATGGCGGCGTTTGCGCTGTCGGAATACCGCTTCCGCGGCAATTCGATGATGGGGCTTTATCTCGCGCTCGGCATCATGATCCCGATCCGGCTCGGCACGGTCGCCATCCTGCAATTGATGGTGGCGAGCGGACTGGTCAACACGCTGACGGCGCTGATCCTGGTCTATACCGCGCAAGGCCTGCCGCTTGCCGTCTTCATCCTTTCGGAATTCATGAAGCAGGTGTCCGACGATTTGAAGAACGCCGGCCGCATCGACGGTCTGTCGGAATACACCATCTTCTTCCGCCTGGTGCTGCCGCTGGTGCGGCCATCGATGGCAACGGTCGCCGTCTTCACCATGATCCCGATCTGGAACGATCTGTGGTTCCCGCTGATCCTGGCGCCGTCGGAAGAGACCAAGACGGTGACCTTGGGCGCGCAGCTCTTCCTCGGCCAGTTCGTCACCAACTGGAACGCCATCCTGGCAGCCCTCTCGCTGGCGATCATGCCGGTGCTCATCCTCTACGTCATCTTCTCGCGGCAGCTGATCCGCGGCATTACGTCCGGAGCCGTCAAGTGAGCGGGGAACTACAATTCTCTGCCGGCGCCATCACCCCACCCGGCGCTTCGCGCCGACCTCCCCGTCAAGGGGAGGTGGAAGGGCGCCGCTTCATTCATGACCGCCCGAGGCCTCAGCTCAGGACAACTTCCTTGGCAGTGGGGAAGTTCACGCCAACGCCCTACCTCCCCTTGATGGGGAGGTCGGCGCGCAGCGCCGGGTGGGGTGACACCCTCTCAGGAAAAATCGGAATGTCTGGAGCAGCTCGGTGAACTCTAAACCACCCCTTCGCGTCGTCGTCGCCGGCCTTGGCAATATGGGCCGCAGCCATGCGCTGGCCTATCATACCAATCCGGGTTTCCAGATCGCGGCCTTGGTCAACCGCTCCGACGTGCCGCTACCGGACGGACTGTCGGGCTACGGCATCAGGCGCTCCTTCGACGATGCTCTGCGAGACGAAAAACCCGATGTCGCCTGCATCGCCACCTATTCCGACAGCCATGCCGACTATGCGGTCAGGGCGTTCGAGGCCGGCTGCCATGTGTTCGTCGAGAAGCCGCTGGCAACGACGGTGGCCGATGCCAAACGCGTCGTCGCGGCCGCCAAGGCCAACGGCCGGAAACTGGTGATCGGCTACATCCTGCGCCATCATCCGTCCTGGATCAGGCTGATCGCCGAGGCGCGCAAGCTCGGCGGCCCTTACGTGTTCCGCATGAACCTCAACCAGCAATCCTCCGGCCATACCTGGGAGACGCACAAGCAGCTGATGCAGACGACCTCGCCGATCGTCGATTGCGGCGTCCACTATCTCGACGTCATGCTGCAGATCACCGACGCCAAGCCGGTCGAGGTGCGCGGCATGGGTGTGCGGCTGACGCAAGAGGTCGCGCCGTCCATGTACAATTACGGCCACCTGCAGGTGCTGTTCGATGACGGTTCGGTCGGCTGGTATGAAGCCGGCTGGGGGCCGATGATTTCCGAGACCGCTTTCTTCGTCAAGGATGTCATCTCGCCCAACGGCTGCGTGTCGATCGTCATGAAGGAAGGCGTGAAGTCCGACGACATCGACACCCACACCAAGACCTCGACCATCCGCCTGCACAGTGCCGCGACCGGCGCTGACGGCAAGTTCGCCAGGCCGGACGAGATGCTGTCGATGGAAGGTGAGCCCGGCCACCAAGATCTCTGCGATCTCGAACAGGCCTTCGTCCTGAAAGCGATCCGCGAGGATCTGGATCTCACCAAACACATGGACGACGCAGTGAAGTCGCTCGCCGTCTGTCTCGCCGCCGACGAGAGCGTGCGCAGCGGAAAGGCGGTGCGATTGTGACAAAGGAATTGTCGTCAGGGGTCGCGCTTTACGAGGCCCCCCTCTGGCCTGCCGGCCATCTCCCCCTCAAGGGGGGAGATCGAATGTCGGTACCGCTTTCGCCAATCGCCAATGCTGCAAGATGGGCGGCAAGGCCAACGCTGCCAATCTCCCCCCTTGAGGGGGAGATGCCCGGCAGGGCAGAGGGGGGTGCTTTGGCGCCCACTCATCAATTTGGAGGATCGCCGTGGGCTCGCTGAAGATCGAGAATGTGAAGAAGGCCTTCGGGCCGGTCGAGGTGCTGAAGGGCATCGACCTCGAAGTGACGGATGGCGAATTCGTCGTCTTCGTCGGCCCATCGGGCTGCGGCAAGTCGACCTTGCTGCGGGTCATCGCCGGACTGGAGGATTCGACCTCGGGCCGCGTGGTGATCGATGGCGCGGATGTTTCCGCCACGCCGCCGGCCAAGCGCGGCATTGCCATGGTGTTCCAGACTTACGCGCTCTACCCGCATCTGACGGTGAAGAACAATATGGGCCTTGGCCTGAAGCAGGCCGGCACGCCGGCGGCCGAGATCGACCGCCGCATCGGCATCGCCTCGTCGATGCTGTCGCTGGAACCCTATCTCGAAAGGCGGCCGGCCGAACTCTCCGGCGGCCAGCGCCAGCGCGTCGCCATCGGCCGCGCCGTGGTGCGCGAGCCCAAGCTGTTCCTGTTCGATGAGCCTCTGTCGAACCTCGACGCGGCGCTGCGCGTCAACACGCGGCTGGAGATCGCCCAGCTGCATCGCCGGCTGAAGGCGACGATGATCTACGTCACCCACGACCAGGTCGAGGCGATGACGCTGGCCGACAAGATCGTCGTGCTCAATGCCGGCAGGATCGAACAGATCGGCGGCCCAATGGAGCTTTACAATTCGCCGGCAAACGAGTTCGTCGCCGGCTTCATCGGCTCGCCGAAGATGAACTTCATCGACGGGGCGAAACTGGGCGAAACCGCCAAGACCATCGGCGTGCGGCCGGAGCATCTGACCGTCGATCCGAAATCGGGCAGCTGGAAGGGCACGGTGGTGCACGCCGAGCATCTCGGCGCCGACACCAACCTCTATCTCGACTGCGAGAAAGCCGGGCTGATCACGGTGCGCATTTTCGGCGTATATGACGCGGAGCCTGGCGCCACGCTTTACGCGACGCCGGAGCCCGGGAAGACATATCGGTTTGGGGCGGATGGGAAGGTGCTGAAGTAGCTTGGCTCGCGCTTTTCCTTCCCCCCCTTGTGGGGGAAGGTGGATCGGCGCGCAGCGCCGAGACGGATGAGGGGTGTTCCAGCGGAGTGAGNCCTTCCCCCCCTTGTGGGGGAAGGTGGATCGGCGCGCAGCGCCGAGACGGATGAGGGGTGTTCCAGCGGAGTGAGGCGATGGCGTTCCCTGGAACACCCCTCATCCGTCGCCTTCGGCGACACCTTCTCCCACAACAAGGGGAGAAGGAAGAAAGCACGTCGCCCTACACGTCCGCCTTGAAGGTCTGCTTCTGCTGGCCGAGCCCCTCGATGCCCAGCTCCACCACGTCACCGGCCTTCAGGAACACCGGCGGCTTCATGCCTAGCCCGACGCCGGGCGGGGTGCCCGTCGAAATAATGTCGCCGGGGTGCAGCGACATGAACTGGCTGAGATAGGCGACGAGGTAGGCGACGCCATAGACCATGGTCTTGGTCGAGCCGTTCTGCATCGTCTTGCCGTTGACGGTCAGCCACATTTTGAGGTTCTGCGGGTCGGCCACTTCGTCCTTGGTCACCAGCCATGGGCCGGTCGGGCCGAACGTGTCGCAGCTCTTGCCCTTGGTCCACTGGCCCTGCCGCTCGGCCTGGAAGGCGCGTTCGGACACGTCATGCGAGACGCAATAGCCGGCGACATAGTCGAGCGCATCGGCTTCGCTGACATATTTCGCGGTTTTGCCGACGACCACGCCGAGTTCTACTTCCCAGTCGGTCTTTTCGGAGCCACGCGGGATCAGCACGTCGTCGTCAGGCCCGACAATGGCCGAGCTTGCCTTCATGAAGATGATCGGCTCTGGCGGCACGGTGGCGCCGGTCTCTGCTGCGTGGTCGGAATAGTTGAGGCCGATGCAGATGAACTTGCCGGTGCCGGCGACGCAGGCGCCGAGCCGGGGTTTGCCCGAAACCGCCGGCAGCGACTTGGCATCGAGCTTGGCCAGCATGTCCAGCGAGGCCGGATGAAGCGTGGTGCCGGCAATGTCGGCGACATGGGCGGAGAGATCGCGGATCGTTCCATCCGCATCGAGCAGGCCGGGACGTTCGCTCCCAACCTCGCCATAGCGCAGCAGTTTCATTTAAACCCTTCTCCTGGTTGCGGCCGCGTGGCCCTTTGCAAACTCTCCGCCGAGGCGACGGCGGACCCTACTGATCGGCCTGCTTCCGGGCAAGCGCGAGAATCGTGCCGGGCAAGCCGGCGCGCCGGATTTTCAGACTTCACGATCTCCCGACAAACGCGTGCAACGATCCCGGTCTTCCGGTTTGCTCCCGATTTCCGAACCTCAGATCGACCAGCCGCCGTCGATATTATAGGCCTGCCCGGACGTGTAGGTGGCACCGGCCAGGTAGACGGCGAGATCGGCGATCTCCTCCGGCGTGCCGAGCCGGCCCATCGGCTGGCGGGCGATGAAGGCGGCCCGCGCCGCTTCGTAGTCGCCTTGCGCATGCATGCGGTCCTGCAGCGACGGGCTCTCGACCGTGCCGGGGCAGATGGCGTTGCAGCGTATGCCCTTGCCGACATAGTCGGCGGCGACCGCCTTGGTCAGGCCGATCACGGCAGCCTTGGTGACGCCATAGGCGAAACGGTTCGGCACGCCCTTGGTGGAGCTGGCCAGCGAGGCCATGTTGATGATCGACCCGTCGCCGCGCTCCAGCATGCCAGGCAGCACGGCGCGGATGGTGCGGATCATGGCGCGCACGTTGAGATTGAAGGCGAAATCGAGATCGCTGTCCTTCATCTCGAGGATCGAGCCGGAATGGACGAAACCGGCGCAGTTGAACAGCACGTCGACGCGGCCGATCTCGGCAAAGGCGGTGTTGACCGCCTCGTCGTTGAGGACGTCCAGCTTGCGGGCCTTGATCCCCGTCGTCTTGGCGAGTTCGGCGAGAAGCGTCTCGTTGATATCGGTGGCGTAGACCGTGGCTCCAGCCTTGGCGAAGGCCAGTGCGCTCGCCTTGCCGATGCCTTGCGCCGCCGCCGTGACGACAACGATCTTGCCTGCCAGATCCGCCATGCTCTTCTCCTCGTCCGCTAGGATCATCCGCCTTTATCGGCAGCCGGCCAAGGCGTCATGTGCCAGTCACGAGCCATCGTGCGGCCTGCGCCGTGTCGGTTCACAGATAAAAATGTTTTTTCTCGTTAAAGAACATAGGCCCGGGCGTCAAGCCCGGACACGATCACCATTGTGGCTGTCCAAAGGCTCAGTCGCCGTAGGGCACCCAGACATTCTTCACCTCGATGGCGCGGCGCAGCAAGGCATCGCCGGCCGCCTCGTCGGACGCCCAGTCCAGGCTGCGGCCATTGCCGCTCCAGACACGCTTGAGGTTGCCGATGGACCAGGCCTCCGCTTTGGCGCAGGTCTCAGCATCGGCGAACACCCAAAGCCCGTCGACGTCGTCATGCTTGGCCAGGACGCCGGCAAGTTCCGCGGTGCGGCCGGTGACGATGTTGATGGCGCCGGCCGGAACGTCGGAATATTCGATCACCTGGTAGAGATCGGTGGCGAGCAGCGGATACTTTTCCGAAGGCACGGCGACCACGGTATTGCCCATGGCCAGCGCCGGCGCGATGAGCGAGATCAGCCCGAGCAGGGGCGCGTTATCAGGCGCGACGATGCCGACGACGCCGACCGGTTCGTGCAGCGCCAGCGTCACGGCACGTGCCGGCGGCTGGTGCACGCGGCCTTCGAACTTGTCGGCGAGGCCGGCATAGAGGAACAGGCGTTCGATCGACTGGTCGACTTCTTCCCGCGCGGCCTTGGGCGTAGCGCCGGTCAGTTCGGTCAGACGAGCCGCGAATTCGCCGGCGCGGCCGGAAAGGTTTTCGGCCAGATAATAGAGCACCTGGGAACGGTTGTAGGCGGTCGCTTCCGGCCATGCCTTGCACGCGCGGGCAGCCGACACGGCATCGCGGATATCCTTGCGGTTGCCAAAACCGACTTCGCCGGCAAGCTTGCCCTTGGCGGTGGCGACGGCCAGCGAATAATTGCCGTCCGGGCGTACCTGTTTGCCGCCGATGAACAGCTTGGCCGTTCGGTCGATGGCCGCGCCGTCGGCCTGCTCGACCGGTTGCGCCGAGATCGTCGCTTGCTTGATGACCGGCCCGAGCGGCAATTTTGCCGCGAGATATTCGAACATGCCCTCGCGCCCACCCTCGCGGCCGAAGCCGCTCTCGCGGTAGCCGCCGAAGCCGCAGGCGGCGTCGAACATACTGGTGCCGTTGACCCAGACGACACCGGCCTTTAGCTGCGGCGCGACATGCAGCGCCAGATTGACGTTCTCGCTCCACACGCTCGCCGCCAGCCCGTAGCGCGTGTTGTTGGCAAGCTCGATCGCTTCCTCGGTGTTGCGGAAGGTCATGGTCGCCAGCACCGGGCCGAACACCTCTTCCTGGGCAAGGATATTAGCCGGCGAAACACCAGTGGCGAGTGTCGGCAGGTGGTAGTAACCCGAGGACGGCAGCGCGGCGTCCGGCTGCCAGCAGACGGCGCCTTGCCTGGCGCCTTCGGCGACCAGTCCCTTGACCCGGTCGAGCTGCGTGGCGTCGACCAGCGGGCCGATATCGGTGTTCTTGTCGAGCGGACTGCCGACGCGCAGCCGGCTCATCCGCGTCTTGACCTTGGCGATCAAGGCCTCGGCGATGCCTTCCTGCACCAGGAGCCGCGAGCCGGCGCAGCAGACCTGGCCCTGGTTGAACCAGATGCCGTCGACCAGGCCTTCGACGGCGCTGTCGAGATCGGCATCCTCGAAAACGATGAAGGCCGACTTGCCGCCAAGCTCCAGCGACAGCTTCTTGCCCGAGCCGGCGGTTGCCTTGCGGATGATCTTGCCGACTTCCGAAGAGCCGGTGAAGGCGATCTTCTGGATGCCGGGGTGGTTGACAATGGCTCCGCCCGCTTCCGGGCCGCCCTGGACGATGTTGACGACGCCCTTCGGCACGCCGGCGCGCTCGCAAATCTCGGCGAACAGGATGCTGGTCAGCGGCGTGAACTCGGCCGGCTTCAGCACCACCGTGCAGCCGGCGGCGAGCGCGGGTGCGATCTTCCAGGCCAGCATCAGCAGCGGAAAGTTCCACGGGATGATCTGGCCGACGACGCCGACGCCCTTGTGGCCGGGGAAATCCTTGTCCAGCGCCTGCGCCCAGCCGGCGTGATGGATGAAGTGGCGGATCGCCAAGGGCACGTCGATGTCGCGGCTTTCGCGGATCGGCTTGCCATTGTCGATTGTCTCAAGCACCGCGAACAGGCGCTGATGCCGCTGCATGGCGCGGCCAATGGCATAAAGTACTTTTGCGCGCTGATAGCCCGAGGATGCCGACCATTTCGGCAGTGCCTTGGTGGCTGCGGCGACGGCCGCGTCGATGTCGGCGGCTCCGGCATCGGAGATCTTGGCCAGCAGCTTGCCGGAAGACGGCTCGCTGGTCTCGAAGGTCTTGCCGCCGCTAGCCGCTTTCCAGGCGCCGTCGATGAACAGCGCCTTGGAAAAATCGCGCGCGGCAAGCCACGCATCGGCCTCGTTGCGCGCTTCCGGCGCCGGTCCGTATTCCATGGCGTGATAGCGTTCGAGAATGTTCATGGATAGCTCCAGATAATTGTCTCAGGAGGCGTTCTTTCGCGCCCCCCTCTGTCCTGCCGGACATCTCCCCCACAAGGGGGGAGATCGGACTTTACGTCTGTCAGCCGCCATTTTGCAGCGTTGGCCATTGGCGAAATCGCCGATGCCAGCCAATCTCCCCACAAGTGGGGGAGATGTCCGGCAGGACAGAGGGGGGCGCCGTAGAACTCCACGTTCAAAAACCCAATCCGATCCTCAAGCCATCGCGTGGCGGTGATTGGCCGAATAATGGCCGGTCAGGTGATGCTCGAGCTGGCGCTCGATGTCGGTCAAAAGGCTCGAAGCGCCGAAGCGGAACAGCTCCGGCTCCAGCCACGGCCGGCCGAGCTCTTCCTTCATCAGCACCAGCCAGTCGAGCGAGGCCTTTGCCGTGGAAATGCCGCCGGCCGGCTTGAAGCCGATGAGATGACCGGTTTCCTCGAAATAGGCCCTGATGGCGCGCACCATGGCCAACCCAACCGGCAGCGTCGCGTTGACGCTTTCCTTGCCGGTCGAGGTCTTGATGAAATCCGCGCCCGCCATCATCGCAACCATCGAGGCCAGCATGACATTGCGCAGCGTGGCGAGGTCGCCGGTGCCGAGAATGACCTTAAGATGCGCATCGCCGCAGGCGGCGCGCATCGAGACGATCTCGTTGTAGAGCTCCCGCCATTTGGCGCCGAACACCAGCCCGCGCGGAATGACGACGTCGATCTCGTCGGCGCCGTCGCGCACCGAGGCCTCGATCTCCTGCAGCCGGGTCGACAGCGGCGCAAGCCCGTGTGGAAAGGCGGTGGAGACGGCGGCGACATGGATGCCGGTGCCGCGCACGGCGTCCACCGCCGTGGCGACGAAAGGATGATAGACGCAGACCGCGGCCGGCCGGATGGGTTCGCCCGCAATGCCGAGCCCCTCGACGATGTCGCGCCGGAACGGGTTGATCGCCTTGGCGCAGAGCCGGCGCACGCGCTCCTCGGTGTCGTTGGAATTCAGCGTCGTCAGATCCATGCAGGCCACCGCGCGCAGCAGCCAGGCCGCCTGATTGTCGGCCTTGATCGAGCGCCGCTTGGTCAGGCTGGCGACGCGCCGTTCCAGCGCCGAACGGTTGACGCTGCGCACCGATTCCATGAAGCCGAGATCGAGCTTCATGCCGGGATTGCGCGCGATACGATGGTCCAGCGGGACGGCGCTATTGGCGGCGGCACGCGCGGGCAGCGGCGTCACCTTGGTGCCAAGATCGGCTTCGCGGATTGTGCTGCTCATCTCCTGCCCTTTCATTCAGCGACGCACGCTTATGTCTTGGTGCGTATTGTCTATCGTCGCCCAAACCGCTCGACTGTTAGGGCGACACGCACGAAGATAGCCCGCGAAGCCATGCTTCACGAGTCCTCAAGCAAGGGATAGCCGAAAAAGGCCGCGAAAGCAGCTAGTTTTTGACCGGAAGGTCAAAACCCGATTCTTGAAGCCTGATTTTTGGCAGAGGCGCGGTCTCAGCCGACGAAGGCGCGCTCGACCACGAATGTCGCCGGATGGCTGAGCGAGCCTTCCTGGAAACCGAGGCTCTCGGCCAGCTCCTTGACGTCCTTGAGCATGTGCATCGAGCCGCAGATCATGATGCGGTCGGTCTCGGGATTGAGCTTTTCGATGCCGAGATCGCTGTAGAACTTGCCCGAGCCGATCAGCGCGGTGATGCGGCCCATGCAGACAGACTCCTCGCGGGTCGTCGAATTGTAGAGCGTGACGCGCCCAGTGGTCAGTTCGCCGATCAGCGGGTCGCTCTCCAGCGCCGCCACAAGTTCCTGGCCATAGGTCAATTCGGCAATGTCGCGGCAGGTGTGGGTCAGGATCAGCTGGTCGAATTTCTCGTAGGTGTCGGGGTCGCGCAGCAGGCTGGCGAAGGGCGCGATGCCGGTGCCGGTCGAAATCATGAACAGCCGCTTGGCCGGCGTCAGCGCGTCGACCACCAGCGTGCCGGTCGACTTCTGGCGCATGATGACGGTGTCGCCCACCTGGATCTTCTGCAGTTCCGAGGTCAGCGGGCCGTCCGGCACCTTGATCGAGAAGAATTCCAGCTCTTCGTCCCAGGCCGGGCTCGCCACCGAATAGGCGCGGTATACCGGCTTCTCGGCATTGGGCAGGCCGATCATGACGAACTCGCCGGAGCGGAAGCGCAGCGACTGCGGACGGGTGATGCGGAACGAGAACAGCCGGTCGGTGTAGTGCTTCACCGAGACGACGGTTTCGGCATAGACATCGGCTGGTATCGGAAACTGCAGCGGGCGGGCGCCGTCGGTGCTGAACGCGGATGTGGTGTTCATCAAATCCAACTTTCTGGCCCAACTCACGGACGCGGGCGCCAAATCTTTTGCTGCGCGCCCGGACCGTTCAGGTCCCGGCGTGCTGCTCGCACACTCCGAGTTGGTAAGCTCTTGTGTCCGGAATTTATTAGTATACAAACGATATTTGCGTCAAGATGGTGCCGCGAAACACCTTTCCAAGCTGTGACCTATCCGTAGTCCCAGCATTTCGGGTTTCGACTATGAAAGAGAATTTTTCGGTGCAGCAGCCGGATTCCCTGGGCAGCGTGGTTGCCGGCATCGACGTCGGCGGAACCTTCACCGACCTGCTTCTGATCGATGGCAAGGACGGCGGCAAGGTGCATATCGCCAAGACGCCGACCACGGTCGACAACCAGGCCTTCGGCGTGGTTTCGGCGCTCGGCGCCACCGGCTTTCCGATCGACGGCATCGACCTCATCGTGCACGGCACGACCACCACCACCAACGCGGTGCTGGAACGCCGGCTGGCCAGGACCGGCATGATCACCACGCGCGGCTTTCGCGACGTGATCGAGCTTGGCCGGCGCACGCGGCCTCAAGCTTATGGCATGACCGGCACCTTCGTCCCGATTATCCCGCGCAATCTCAGGCTCGAAGTGTCGGAGCGCGTCGAAGCGTCGGGCACGGTGCGCACGCCGCTCGACGAGGCCGAGATGCGCGCGGCGGTGAAGGCGCTGATCGACGCCGGCTGCGAATCCCTGGTCATCCATTTCCTGCATTCCTACGCCAACCCTTCGCATGAGCGGCGCGCCGCCGAGATCGCCGCCGAGCTCTGGCCGAACGGCTACATCACCACGGGCCACGCGCTGCTGTCGGAAGCGCGCGAATTCGAGCGCGGCGTCACCGCCTCGGTCAACGCTTCGGTGCAGCCGATCCTCGAGCGCTATGTCGAGCGGCTGCGCAAGGAATTGGCGGACAAGGGCTATGCCCGCGACTTCCTGATCATGAACGGCAATGGCGGCATGATCTCGGCCCGCTTCGTCACACGTGAATCGGCCAAGACCGTGATGTCCGGCCCGGCGTCCGGCGTCATCGCCGCCGCCTATACCGGCAAGCGCGCCGGCTTCGAAAATCTCGTCACCTACGACATGGGCGGCACCTCGACCGACGTGGCCCTTATCCGCAACGCCGAGCCTGCTGTCTCGAACGAGATCGAGATCGAATATGCGATGCCGATTCATGTGCCGATGGTGGCCGTGCACACGGTCGGCGCCGGCGGCGGCTCGATCGCCCGCGTCGATGCGGCCGGCCTGATCCAGATCGGACCGGAAAGTGCCGGCGCCAATCCCGGCCCGATCTGCTACGGCCGCGGCGGCCTGGAGCCGACCATCACCGACGCCAATCTGGTGCTCGGCCGACTGGCGCCGAAGAAGCTGCTGGCGGTCGAGAATCCGGTCACGTCAGAGCGTGTCACCGGCATCTTCGCGGACAGGATCGGCAAGGCCACCGGCCTCTCCGGCGTCGAGGCGGCGGGTGCGGTGCTCAGGCTCGGCAACATGAAGATGGCCGGCGCCATCCGCATGGTGTCGGTGTCGCGCGGCCATGACCCTCGCGATTTCGCGCTGTTCGCCTTCGGTGGCGCCGGGCCGCTGCACGCCACCGCATTGGCGCGTGAACTCGGCCTGCCCAAGGTGCTGGTGCCGGCCCGGCCCGGCATCACCAACGCGCTCGGCTGCGTCGTCGCCGACCTGCGCCACGACTCCGTCAACACCGTCAACCAGCCGGTCGCGATGCTCGATGAAGCCCAGCTCCACCAGGTGTTGGAACGGCACCGAAACGAAGGCGAGGAGCTGATCGGCAAGGAAGCGGTGAAGCCGGAGACGATCCGGGTCACCCACTCCGCCGACATGCAGTTCGTCGGCCAGACCCACATCATCAACGTGCCCCTGCCGTCGTCGTCGGTGACCCGGCAGGAATTGCAGGCACTATTCGAGAAAGCCTACTTTGCCCGCTTCAAGGTCGAGTTGCCGGAGATCCGCGCCAACCTCGTCAACCTCAACACCTCGGTCACCGGTGTGCGGCCGGCGATCGACCTGTCACGGCTGATCGACCCGGCCGGACGGGCAAAAACACTTGACGAGGCGCGGCGCGAAATCCGGCCGGTCTGGTATGCCGGACGCTGGCACGACACGCCGATATACATCCGCGAAAAGCTGCCGCTCGACGCCATCATCGAGGGGCCGGCGATCCTCGAACAGATGGATGCCACCACTGTGCTCGAGCCCGGCGACCGCGCGCGCTCGGACACCGACGGCAACATCATCATCGATATCGGCGAGGCCTGAGATGCCCGACATTGATTTGGCAAAGCTCGACGCCATCACGCTCTCGGTTCTCCAGGCGGCCCTGCAGCAGGTCTGCGATGAGATGGACCTGACATTCTCCCGCGCCGCCTTCTCGCCCGTCATCGCCGAGGCCAATGACCGCTCGGACGGCATCTATTCGGCTGTCGACGGCTCGCTGATCGCGCAGGGATCGCAGGGCCTGCCGGTGTTCGTCGGCGTCATGCAATATTCGACCAGGACAGTGATCGAGATGATCGCCGACGGCCGCTGCCTGGCCCCGGAGCCGGGCGACATCTACATCGTCAACGATCCCTATCTCGGCGGCACGCATCTGATGGATGTGCGCTTCGTCATGCCGGTCTATCGGGGCGGCAAGATCTTCTGCTGGCTGTCCAACACCGGCCATTGGCCCGACATTGGCGGCTCCGTGCCCGGCGGCTTCTCGGCTTCCGCCACTGCCGTCGAACAGGAAGGCCTGCGGCTGCCGCCGGTGAAACTGTTCAAGAAAGGCGCGCTCGATCCGGAAATCTACGCCATCATCTGCTCCAACATCCGCG
The DNA here is from genome assembly GCF_000502935.1 of Mesorhizobium sp. LNHC221B00. Lineage (NCBI taxonomy): Bacteria > Pseudomonadati > Pseudomonadota > Alphaproteobacteria > Hyphomicrobiales > Phyllobacteriaceae > Mesorhizobium > Mesorhizobium sp. LNHC221B00. The sequence continues at coordinate 104,843 of NZ_AYWR01000008.1, forward strand.
TCGCCGACCAGCGCATCGGCGATATCAGGGCCCAGGCCGCGGCACTGCTGATCGGCCAGGACAGGCTCAACGGAATCCTGGATCGTTACGGGGACGAAACTGTTGTCGAAGCCATCGCCGAGCTGCGCCGCCGTGCCGCTGAACAGATGCGCGCCAACATAGCGGCCATCCCCGACGGCACCTACCGCTCCAAAGCGTTCGTCGATTCCGACGGGGTGGTCAACGAACCGCTGACCATCGCGCTCGCGGTCGAGAAACAGGGCGATACGCTGACCTTCGATTTCGCCGGCTCGTCAAAGCCGTGCGCCGGGCCGATGAACAGCGTGCTGGCGACGACGTTGTCCTCGGTCTACCTCGCCATGCGTCACATTTTCCCCGACGTGCCGATCAGTGCCGGCGCCTTCGAGCCCCTGATCGTCAAGCGGCCGGAAGGCACCTTCCTCGACGCCAGATATCCGCGCCCCGTGTCGGGCTGCGCGGCCGAAGTGTCGCAGCGCATCGCCGAGGCGGTGTTCGCTGCCATGGTGCAGGCGCTGCCGGACAAGGTGACGGCGGCTCCCGCCGGCTCCAGCGGCAATTTCGCTCTCGGCGGCAACGATCCGGCACGCGGCCGCGACTACGTCATGTACCAGATTTCCGGCGGCGGCTATGGCGGCAATTCAGGCCATGACGGCCTGACCAATGGCTGCTCGACCATCGGCATTTCCAAGTCGCCTCCGGTCGAGATCATGGAGCAGGCCTTTCCGGTGCTCTACCGCCACTATGCCTTGCGTGAAGGCTCGGGCGGCGCCGGCAAGCATCGCGGTGGTTTCGGCCTCGCCTATGAGGTCGAGATCCTGCGCGGCGACGCGCGCGCCTCCTTCGTCATGGACCACGGCCGTTTCGGCCCGCAAGGCGCGCTCGGCGGCAGCGACGGCGAGCCCAACACGGTGACCGTGTTCCGCAACGGCGAGGAGCACGTGCCGCCGCATCTGTCCAAGGAGCAGGACATCCCGCTGAAGGCCGGTGATCGCGTGCGCGTCGGCACGCCGGGCGGCGGCGGCTATGGCGATCCATTCCAGCGCGACGCCGATCAGGTGCGGCGCGATGTGGCGCTGGGATACTATACACCGAAGGAAGCCAGCCAAAAATTCGGCGTGGTGCTGTCGGCGGGCGACCTCGCCGTTGACCAAAAGGCGACGGAAGCACACCGCGCCGGCTAACGCACCACCACTCGCCATGGCGTAGATAGCTCACGGCGCCGTGATCGCCGCAGCAGATGTCGTTTCCGTCTCCGCCGCGCCCATGAAAGCCCGTAGACTTCGCCAGTCAACGGGGATCTGGAACATGCGTCTTTTCAGTCATTTCGTGCTTGCCGCTTCCGTCGCTCTCACCCTCGCCACGGGCGCCGCTTCCGCCCAGGATAACAAACTCAGGATCGGCACCGAGGGCGCCTATCCACCCTTCAACTACGCCAATGCCGACGGCACGCTCGGCGGCTTCGACATCGACCTCGGCAAAGCGCTGTGCGCCGAGATGAAGGCCGAATGCGAATTCACGGTGCAGGATTTCGACGGCTCGATCCCCGCGCTCCAGGCCGGCAAGTTCGACGCCATCATCAACATCACCATCACGCCCGAGCGGGCCGAGAAGGTCGAGTTCACCCACAAATACTACCAGACGCCGCCGGCCATTGCGGTGCCGAAGGATTCGCCCATCGCGGGCACGTCTCCCGAAGATCTGAAAGGCAACGCGCTCGGCGTGCAGACCGCCACCATCCATCAGAAATTCGCCGAGCAGAAATATTCAGGCTCGACCGTCAAGGCCTATCCGACCGGTGACGACGCCCGCACCGACATGGCCAACGGCCGGCTCGACGCGATGATGGATGGCTCGATCATCCTCACCGAATGGCTGAAGAAGCCGGACGGCGCCTGCTGCAAGCTACTCGGCACGCTGACCGCCGATCCGGCCATTCACGGACCCGGCGTCGGCATCGCGTTGCAGAAGGGCAACAAGGAGCTGGCCGACAAGTTCAATGCGGCCATCGACGCGCTGCGCGCCAACGGAAAGTACAAGGAAATCAACGACAAGTACTTTTCCTTCGACGTATACGGCAACTGAAACCGTTTGGAAATCCTACTCTGGCGGCCATCTGAAGGCGTTTTCTGCGCTTCCGGTGCTCACGGACCCGAATGTCCTCTCCGCTCCGGTTCTCGAAACCACCATCATATGACTCGCCAGAGCGAATTTCGAAACGGTCTCTGAATCGAAATGCACAATGGAGACTTTCTTGGCTGAGCGGCGTTCCCCCTTCTACAGCAGCATCGTCGGATTGGGCGCGACCATGGGTCGGGTCGGCGGCGATTTCGTCTCGGCCAAATATTATTCCGGCATCGCCGACGAGCACCTGAACACGCGCGAAAATGTCGGCGTGCAGGATCTCAGCACCATGGGCAAGATGGACATCAAGGGGCCGGACGCCGAGGCGCTGGTCAACCATGTCATCGTCAACGATGCCGCGGCGATGAAGCCGGGCCAGGTGCGCTACTCCACGGTCTGCCGCGAGGATGGCGGCATCCTGGACGACCTCACCGTGTTCCGACTGGGGACCGAGCATTTCATGCTGGTGACCGGCTCGGTCAACCGGTTGAAGATGCTGCCCTGGCTGCTGCACCATGCCGAAGGACGCAAGGCCTATGTCACCGATATCACCGCGGCGGTCGCCTTCCCGACCATCCAGGGCCCGCGCTCACGCGATCTGCTGAAGGCGCTGGTCAGGGATGCCGATCTGGACGGGCTGAAGCGTTGGGCGTTCACCTCGGGGCGCGTCGGCGAGACGAAGGTGCTGATCTCGCGCACCGGTGTCACCGGCGAACTCGGCTTCGAACTCTTCGTGCCGGCCGACGAGGCGGCCTCGGTCTGGGAAAGGCTGATACAGGCCGGGCGGGACTTCGGCCTGAAACCCTATGGTGTGTTGGCGATGTTCACGCTCGGCCTGGAAAAGGCTTACCCGGCGCATGGTATCGACATGGACGAGAGCCGCACACCGTTCCATGTCGGGCTCGGCCGCTGGATCAAGTTCGACAAGGGCGATTTCATCGGCCGCGAGGCCCTGCTCAAGGTCCGAGACAAGGGCCTCGACGAATGCTGGACCGGATTGATCCTCGATGGCGATAAGCCAGCCACGACGGATGCCAGGGTGATGGCCGATGGCGAGGACGCCGGCATCGTCACCTACAGCGATCATGGCTATTCCCTCGGCAAAGTGCTGGCCACGGCGCATCTGCGACTACCCTTCACCGCCATCGGCACCGAACTGAGCGTCGAGATAGAGGGCAAGCCGACGCGCGCGGTGGTGGCGCCGATGCCGTTCTTCGATCCGGAAGGGGCGAGGCTGAGGGGTTAGTCCAACTTGCCACGGAAATCGCTTTGGCCCACCTCCCGAGGTTGTGATACGATTTCGAAATGAAGTCTCCCAGTTCAAGAACCATCCGTTCGGCCAAGACCGGCCAGTTCGTTCTGACGAGCGGGCGCGGCGAGAGAATCAGCGCCGTCGAAGGCATGAAGCTGTCGCCCCGCATGGCTAAGGTACTAAGCCACAGTGCGCGGCACGGACTATCCGGTGATGAGCGGCGTTCGCTCATCAAGGAAGAAATCCGCAAAAAGAAATAGACGTTGGCCTACGTCGCCGAGTTCGATCCGCTCTGTTACCCCGGCACGACGGTGCTCATCAATTTGCTGGACAGTCGTGACCAGACCGAACTCGATGAGGTCGAGCTCGCTCTGTTCTTGACACGCGCTGACGAACCTCTTCCGGCAGGCGAACTGGACTACCCTCATTACCGCAGTCTGCACCGGCATCTGTTCCAGGACGTGTATGCCTGGGCCGGTCAGCCGCGCACCATCCGCATCGGAAAGGGCGGCAGCTGGTTCTGTTATCCCGAGCACATCGCGACTGAGATGGCGCGGGTGTTCGGCGAACTCGGCAATCCCGACCTTTTAGCCGACCTAGACAGCGTCGGCTTTTCCGGGCACGCCGCCCACATCGTCGCGGAGATCAATGCCGTGCATCCGTTTCGCGAAGGCAACGGCCGAACCCAACTTACCTTCCTCGCGATGCTCGCCGAGCACGCGGGGCTGACATTCAATGCCGACATCCTTGAACGGGATCGCGTCATTCAAGCCATGATCGACAGTTTCAGCGGTTCCGAAGCGCCCTTGCAAGCACTGATAGAAGACATCATCGCCTAGTTCGTCAGCCGGTCTCATCCCCGCCGATCCAGCCTCGCCACCAGCCGGTCGCCCGCCCACTGGATGCCGCAGACCAGGATGATCAGCACGATGACCACGGCGATCATCACCGAAGTCTCGAACCGCTGGTAGCCGTAGCGGATGGCGAGGTCGCCGAGGCCGCCGGCACCGATGGCTCCGGCCATCGCCGAGGCGCCGATCAGCGTCACCAAGGTCACCGTGAAACCGGCGACGATGCCGGGCAGGGCTTCCGGCACCAGCACCTCGCGGATGATCGTCCAGCGGTTGCCGCCCATGGCGCGGGCCGCCTCGATCAGGCCATGGTCGACTTCGCGCAGCGACACTTCGGCGATGCGCGCATAGTAGGGCGTGGCCGCGATCGACAGCGGCACGATCGCCGCCCATGTGCCGATCGAGGTGCCGACGATCAGCCGGGTCAGCGGGATCAGCGCCACCAAAAGGATGATGAAGGGCACCGAGCGGAAACCGTTGATGACCGCGCCGAGCACGCGGTTGATCCACAGGCTTTCGGCGATGCCGCCACGTTCGGTGGCGATCAAGGCCAGCCCCAGCGGCAGGCCGAACACCAGCGAGATGAGGCCCGAGGCGGCCGTCATCAGCACCGTCTCCCAGATCGACCGCAGCAGAAGCTCAAACAGGATCGGCGACATGGCCAAGCACCTCCACCCGCGCCTGGCGGGACTTCAGGAATGTGATCACCTCGGCGAGATGCTCTGCATCATTGCCGGGGACGGAAAGGAACAGCGTGCCGACGGGCTGCTGCTGGACATGGTCGATGCCGCCATGGATAAGACGGAACGCACCAGGCACCGTTGCCGCGAGATCGGACAGCAAGGGCCCGCGTGCGGCCTCGCCGGCGACATCGACGCGCAGGATGGTGTCGGCGCCGGCGGACGGCAGCAGCCGCGCTGCGAGTTCGGCCGGCAATTGCGGCCGGATCGCGCCAAGCAGGCTTCTTGTGATGTCTGATTGTGGGTTAGCGAACACCGACCAGACCGGCCCTTCCTCGACGATGCGCCCGGCGTCGATCACCGCCACGCGGTCGGCGATCGAGCGGATCACCTCCATCTCATGGGTGATCAAGAGGATGGTCAGGCCAAGCTGCCGGTTGATGTCTCTGAGCAGCGCGAGAATGGAGCGTGTCGTTTCCGGGTCGAGCGCCGAGGTGGCTTCGTCCGACAACAGCAGCGCCGGCCGCGCGGCAAGCGCCCGGGCGATGCCGACGCGCTGCTTCTGTCCGCCCGACAGCGACGCCGGATAGGCCTTGGCCTTTTCCGACAGGCCGACGAGGTCGAGCAGTTCGGCCGCTCGCGCCAGCCGCTCGGCCTTGGAGCGGCCCTCGATCTTCAGCGGCAGCGCGACATTGTCCTCGACCGTCTTGGCCGACAAAAGGTTGAAATGCTGGAAGATCATGCCGATGCGCCGGCGCAGCGGCTGCAGGTCGCGCTCGCCGAGCCGGCTGATCTCGCGGCCCTCGATGAAGACTTGACCGGAATCGGGCCGCTCCAGCCCGTTCAGGCAGCGGATCAGCGTCGATTTGCCGGCGCCGCTGCGGCCGATGATGCCGAGGATCTCGCCCTTGCGCACCGTCAGCGAGATGCCGTCGAGCGCCGCGGTGGCGCCGAAGCGACGCTTCAGGTCGACAAGACGCACCACGTCTTGCGGCGGTGCGCCAGGCCGATCCATGGCCTCGGTGGTTTCGATAAAATGCTGGTTCATACGCGGATCCTGAAAATGCGATTGCGGCCCGCGCAATGCGCGGACCGCCTTCCTGTCGGAGCTGACAAGTCAGTGTCCGATGGTGTCAATAAGCGCTGAGGCCGGTGCCCTTGTAGACCTTGTCGAACTCGGCTTTCACGGCTTCGTTCTGGTAGGAGGCGACCAGCGCCTTCACCCACGCCTCGTTCTCATTGCCGACCTTGACCGCGATGAAGTTGCGGTACGGGTTGTCGGCGATCGGCTCCTGCGCGATGCGGTTCTCCGGCGTCAGGCCGCTTTTCAGCGCCCAGTCGGTGTTGACCACGGCCGCGTCGAGATCCTCGACCGAGCGGCCGACGATGCCGGCATCGAGCTCCTTGATCTCGACCTTCTTGGCGTTTTCCGCGATGTCGGCGGTGGTGGCGAGAATGCCGGTGCCGTCCTTCAGCTTGATCACGCCCTCGTTCTGCAGCACGCGCAGCGCGCGGCCTTCATTGGACGGGTCGTTCGGCACGCCGATGACCGCGCCTTCTGGCAGGTCGGCGACCGCTTTGTACTTCTTGGAATAAAGGCCGATCGGCCAGACGCCGGTATAGCCGACGCGCACGATATGGTAGCCCTGGGTCTTGATCTGGTTGTCGAGATAGGGCTGGTGCTGGAAGGCGTTGGCGTCGATCTCGCCGCGCTCCAGCGCCTCGTTGGGCTGGGTATAGTCGTTGAACACCACGGTCTCGATGGTGAGGCCCTTTTCGGCGGCCTGGGCGACGACGACGCGCCAGACATCCTCGTCCTCGCCGCTGATGATGCCGACCTTGATCGCCTTCTTGTCTTCGGCGAAGGAGGCATGGGGAGCCATCAGGCTGCCGATCGCCACCGCCGATGCGAACAGCAGAGCAAGGCCATTGCGCCGGTTGAGCGTTGACCAAGGGGAAGCTGGCGAAGTGTTGTTGACGTCGGACATGATTGATCTCTGCGGTTGTGAAGTCATGGCAGCAAGGGCGGATTGCCTAGGCTTGGTCACATCGTCAGAAATTCTATCGATCTTATCAAAGAACGTGTTTCGCCGATCTCGCCGAAGCCGGGAATATTCTCTCAAAAATCCTGAGGTAGCGAGCACAAGGCACCGCCGGCCGGCCGCGACGGAACCCCGATGCGACCTTGGGCGCTTCTGCAGGCGCTCAGATTCTCAAGGAAAGCCGGGGGATCTCAAAGCGCGATCCAGGCGGTCTTCAATTCGAGATATTTCTCCAGCGCATGCAGCGACTTGTCGCGGCCGAAGCCGGATTGCTTGACGCCGCCGAGCGGCACGGTGATGTCGGCGCCGCCATAGGTGTTGACGTGGACGACGCCGGCATTGATGGCGCGCACCATGCGATGCGCGGTGGAAAGATTGGCGGTCCAGACCGCCGAGGCAAGCCCGTAGACGGTCGAATTGGCAAGCCGCACCGCCTCCTCCTCGGTCTCGAAACGCATGACGCCGAGCACCGGTCCGAACACTTCCTCGCGGGCAAGCTGCATGTCCTGTGTCACATTCTCGAAGATCGTCGGCGCCATGTAGCTGCCTCCGGTCTCGGTCAGTATGCGCTCGCCGCCGGTGACCAGCCTTGCGCCTTCTTCGGCGGCCTTAGCGACGAAGCCGAGGTTCTTGTCCAATTGCTCGGCGCTCGACACCGCGCCGACGTCGCTCGCGAGATCGAGCGGATCGCCGACCCTAAGCCGCGTGGTTGCCGAGAGAAGTTCGTCCATGAAACGGTCATAGACTGTCGATTGGACGAGCAGGCGCGAGCCGGCAACGCACACCTGGCCGGAATTGCGGAAGATGCCGTTGGCAGACACCACCGCCGCCTGTTTCAGGTCGGGGGCATCGGCAAAGACGATGTTGGGCGACTTGCCGCCGAGTTCGAGGAAGACACGCTTCAGGTTGGAACGGGCGGAATAGTCGAGCAGCCGCCGGCCGACCGGCCCGGAGCCGGTGAAGGCGATGGCGTCGACATCCATATGCAGGCCGAGCGCTTCGCCGGCAACCGCGCCACGGCCGGTGACGACGTTGAGCACACCGGCGGGCAAGCCGGCCTCGGCGGCCAGTTCCGCCAGCCGTAGCAGCGTCAGCGACGCGATCTCCGGCGGCTTGACCACCACGCAATTGCCGGCGGCGAGCGCCGGCGCGATCTTCCAGGCGCCGATCATCAGCGGGAAATTCCACGGCATGATGACACCGACGACGCCGAGCGGCTCCTTGTGGATCAGCCCCAGCACATTCTCGGCCGTCGGCGCGATCTCGCCATAGACCTTGTCGATCGCCTCGGCGTAATAGCGGATGGTCCCGGCCGCCGACAGCGGTTCGGCCTTGTAGGCCATGCCGATTTCGGTGCCATTGTCGCGCACGCCGAGCACAGCCAGTTCATCGACGTGCTTTTCGACCAGCTCGGCGAGCCTGGTCAGCACTTTCTTGCGAAAGGCGGGTGCCGCGCGCGACCACGAGCCCTTCTCGAATGCCTTGCGCGCCGACCGGACCGCGCGATCGACATCGGCGGTATTGCCGTCGGCGATGCTGGCGAAAGGCCGACCGTCGATCGGCGATATCACGGGCAGCGTCGCGCCGCCTGTCGCCTCGGCCTGCGCGCCATCGATGAACAGGCCGCGTGTGCCGATCTCGACCTTGCGCAGGGTGTCGATGGCATTCTGGGTGATCATTGGGGACCGGCTCCGAAACTGACATGCAATGTGGTGGGCGCCCGGAATTCCCAGCCGCGGAACACGGGCTCCTTGCCGGGCACCAGGCTGAGATCGGGAAAGCGCTCGAGCAGCAGCCTTACCGCGAGGCACATCTGCTCGCGCGGGAAAAACCGGCCGGAACAGAAATGATGGCCGAAGCCGAAGGCGGCGTGGTTGCCTTCGTCGCGGTCGATGTCGAAGCGGTCGGGGTCGGAAAACCGGCTCTCGTCGCGGCTGGCCGAGGAGACAAGTGCCGCCACTGGCGCGCCGGCGGGGATCGTCGCTCCGCCGATCTCGACCGCACGGGTCGTTTCGCGTGTCTGCGTGCCGATCGGCGCCACCCAGCGCAAGCCCTCGTCTACGGCCTTGGGCACGAAGGTCTCGGGATCGCCGAGCACCTTGCGCAACTGGTCGGGGCTCCTCAGCAGGCCGACAAGGATCGAGCCGGCGCCGTGGCCCGGCTCCTGCATGCCGCCGAGCAGGATCACCTTGACGGTCGGCATCAGGAAGTCGATCGGCCGCGTTTTGCCTTCCGGCATGCCGTCATGCAGCATGTGCGACAGCGCCGAATCGTCGGGCTCGCGGACCAGCCTTTCCAGCGTCGGCGTCACCGCATCGCCGACCTCGGCGCCGATCGCGTCGGCGATTTCCTGCCGCTTAGGGTCCTTCTCGAAATTAATGGCGCCCTGGGCAAGGCCATAGAACCAGCGCCGCAGGGTCGGCATGTCGATGTCGGCAAGGCCGAGCGAACGTGCCAGGCTAAGCGTCGACACAGGCTCGAAATAATCGGCCATCAGTTCGGCCGAACCGCGTTCGGCGATCGCATCGAGATAAGGCTCGGCGATCGAGCGCACGAGATCGCCGGCATAGGAGGCGACGGTGCGTGGCCGGTATTTCGGGTCGACGCCCTGGCGAAGGTGCTTGTGGACCTCGCCGTCGCTGGTCAGGATCGTCGGCTTGCCGAAGGAGCGCTCGACCGGCGATACGCCGGCCTTGACGATTGCGGAGAAGATGCCGGGCGACTTCGCCACCAGTTCGACATCCTTCCAGCGGGTGACGAACCAGAGACTGACCGAGGGCACGAAGGCGACCGGCGCGCTGCGCCTGAGTTCGGCATAGATCGGATAGGGATCGGCTTCCAGCGCCCCGACGGTGATGTTTTCGGCAAAGCTCAAGGCCGCCACTCCCTTTGTGGTGGAAGGGGCGGCGTCACGCCGCCCCGCTACGTCTCTCGATCCGGTGTTTCGCTCAATCCTTCAGGGGCAGACCGAGGCTTTCGAAGGCCACCGGATCGCGGCTCTTCAAGGCGCCGGCCAGCAGCAGGCCGACCACCGCGGCGATCAGCACCAGCCCCGGCAGGAACACGCCGAGGAAGCCGCCGGCCCCCGACAGGCTGCCGAAATTGATGACGATCAGATAGATGATGACGACGAAGGCGATGAAGGTCAGCCCAGGCAGGATGGTCGTCTTCACGGCATTTTCCTGCGCCGATGGGTTGGCGCGGAAGTACATGACCACGGCGAGCGAGGCCACCGCCATCATGACGATGACGCCGAGCGTCGCGACATTGGTCAGCCAGGAAAACAGTGCCAGCACCGGATCGAGGCCGAGCACGGCGAACAGACCGACGACGACGGCCGCCAGAACGCTCTGGATCACCGAGGCGACATGCGGGCTCTGGTGTGCCGAATGCGTCACGCCGATCGACTGCGGCAAAAGCTTCTCGCGGCCCGAGACATAGATGTAGCGCGCGACCGCATTGTGGAACGCCAGCACGCCGGCGAACAGGCTCGACACGAACAGGATGCTCATCGCCTGCGACAGCATCGTGCCGGCGTAGCGGTCGGACAGGCCGAACAGGAACGTCGTCGGATCCTGCAAGCCCTGCAGTGCCGGCAGCAATTTGTCGACACCTGCGCCGATCGCCATCAGCCAGGCGGTGACCATGTAGAAGACGCCGATCAACACCACGGAGATATAGGTGGCGCGCGGTATCGTGACCTTGGGATCGCGTGCCTCCTCGGCATAGATCGTCGTTGCCTCGAAGCCGATGAACGCCGCGAAGCAGAACAGGATGGCGATCGCTGGCGCACCGCTGGTGATCTGGCTCCAGCTGAAGGGTGCGGCCGACAGTCCGCTGTCGCCGCCGGTCTTGAGGATGGCGATGTCGAGGATCAGCACCACGGCGTATTCGCAGAGAACCAGCACCGTCAGGATCTTGGCCGATAGGTCGACCTGGCGGTAACCGAGCACGGCGACGAGCGCGATGGCGATGAAGCTCCACACCCACCAAGGCAGGTTGATGCCCCAGCCGGCGAACAGTCCGGCGGTAGCGGCACCCAAAAGACCCATGACGCCGATCTGCATGGCGTTGTAGGACAGGATCGCGATCAGCGCCGTGGCGCCGCCGGCGAGGCCGCCGAGCCCGCGCGCGGCGTAGGCATAAAAGGCGCCGGCATTGCCGACATGCCGCGACATGGCGACGTAGCCGACCGCGAACAACAACAGCAGCACCGTGACGATGAGGTAGGTGCCGGCAAAGCCGGCGCCATTGCCCATCAGCATGCCGAGCGGCGTGCCGCCGGCCACCGCCGTGAGCGGAGCCGCCGCCGAAATCACCATGAAGGTGATGGCGCCGACGCCGAGACTGTTCTTGCGCAGCCTGTTGGCCGGCGCCTGTTCCAAAACTGCTGTCATTGGTCCCTCCTGTTTGCAAACCAGGTTGTCGGTTTGCTGGCCGCATGGCCTGTCCCATATCGCTCTGGCGGTTTGGTTCATTATTTGAACCCTTATTTTGAATATAGACTTGCAAACAAACCGGCTTCCTGTCAAGTTAATTCACACGTTAAATGATTGCCTCTGAATGGATGGCAATGCCGGGAGGTAAATTTGGGTACGGTTGGAAAAGCGATCTCGCTTCTGGAGCTGTTCACCGTGGCGGAGCCCGAACTCGGCCTGTCCGACCTCGCGCGCCGGTCGGGCTTCGACAAGGCGACGACGCGGCGGCTGCTGGTTGCGCTGACCGCCCATGGCTTCGTCGAGCAGGATGGCGGTACGCGGCACTACCGCCTCGGCGCCGGTCTGTCACGGCTGGCGCGCATCCGCGAGGCCCGCTTCCCCTTCCTGCAGACGGCGGTGCCGCTGGTGCGGGATCTGGCAAGTGCCACGGCCGAGACGGTGCATCTGTCGGAATTCGGCATCGACAGGCTGGTCACCGTGCATGTCGAGCATCCCACGCGGGCAAACCGGGTCAACGTCGATATTGGCCAGCTCCTGCCGCTGCATTCGACCGCCTCCGGCATCGTCTATCTGGCCTTCGCCCGGGAGGAGACCGTCAAGGCATGCCTGGCGTGTCGCCTCGAGGCGTTCACCGCGCATACGTTGATCGAGCCGGCCGCCATCTCCCGCTCCCTGGATGAGGCGCGCGGGCGCGGCTATTCGATCTGCGACCAGGGCCTGGAAGAAGGCGTCATATCAGTCGCGGCGGCAATCCTGTCGGCGGACGGCTTCGCGCTCGGCACCATCGCGGTGGCCGCGCCGAAGGCCAGGACGACGGCAGCCGATATCGCGGAACGCGGAATTGCGGCCGTCGCCGCGGCACGGGAGATTTCGATGCGTCTCAATGGCGAGAATCTGCAAACCCTGAGGAGGCAGGCCTAATGCCCGTGGATCCCGCGCCCCGCATCCTGGTCATCGGCACCGGCGACACCAAGGCCGATGAACTGCTGTTCATGAAAGCCTGCATCGAGGCATCGGGCGGCTGGGCCGTCATGATGGACGTCAGCGTGCTCGGCGATCCGCCCTACAGCCCCGATCACGACAAGCATGCCGTGGCCCGCGCTGTCGATGTGACGATCGAGGAGATCGTTTCCAGCGGTGACGAAAACACCGCCATGACGCTGATGGCCGGCGGCGCGGTGCAACTGGTGCGCCAACTCCACCAGCGCGGCGAGATCGACGCCTTCGTCGCCATCGGCGGTTCGATGGGCACCGATCTGGCGCTCGACGTCGCGCTCAGCCTGCCACTCGGCGTGCCCAAATTCGTCGTCTCGACCATCGCCTATTCGCACCTGATCCCGCCCGAGCGCGTCGCGCCCGACCTGATGATGATCCTCTGGGCAGGAGGGCTCTACGGCCTCAACAACATCAGCAAGCTGGTCCTGTCGCAGGCCTGCGGCGCGGTCGTCGGCGCGGCCCGGATCGTGCTTGCGTCACGCGCGTCGGCGCCGGCTCTCGGGCCGACCATCGGCATGACCTCGCTCGGCGGCAGCTGCCTGCGCTACATGAAGACGCTGAAGCCGGCGCTGGAACGGCGCGGCTATGACGTCGCCGTCTTCCACACCACCGGAATGGGCGGCAGAGCCTTCGAATCGATTGCCGGCCAGGATCATTTCTGCGCGGTGTTCGACTTCAGCCTGCAGGAAATCACCAACCATCTTGCCGGCTCCGTCGTCAGCTCCGGCGCCGACCGGTTGGAAAACGCCGGCGCCCGTGGCATCCCCCAGGTCGTGGCACCGGGCGCCGTGGATATGGTCGATCTGCCGACCTGGCAGGATTTGCCGGCTAAATTTTCGCAGCGTCCGTTTCACGCCCATAACAGGCTGATTGCCTCTGTCACCGTCGATGCCGATGATCGCCGCCAGGTCGCCAGGACCATCGCCGCCAAGCTCGGCGCGTCGAAGGGCCGCTCCGCCTTCATCCTGCCTTCGGGCGGCATACAGGAATGGGACATGCAGGGCGAGCCGCTTTACGAGCCGCAAGCGCTTGCCGCCTTCGTCGACGAAATGCGCAAGGCTATTCCTCCCGGGGTCGAGTTCCACGAGATCGACGCCCACATCAACAGCGACGCCTTCGTCGGCAAGGCGCTCGAGATCTTCGACCGCTGGGTCGAGGAAGGCATTGTCCCGCGCGGTGCCCCTGCCAAGGGAGTGGCCGCGTGAGCGCTGTCCCGGCCCAGGCGCTTGTCCTTGATTTCGGCGGCGTCGTCACGCGAACGCTGTTCGAAACCCATGCGTTGACCGAGCAGGCGCTCGGCCTGAAGCCCGGAACGCTGCAATGGCGCGGGCCGTTCGATCCGGCCAGTGACCCGCTGTGGCGTGCGATGCAGGCCGACGAGATCAGCGAGCGCGATTATTGGCGCACCCGCACCAGCGAGGTCGGCCGGCTCGTCGGCGAGGACTGGCAGGCGATGGAAACTTTCGTCCAGCGCGCCCGCGGCGCCGAGCCGGAAAAGGTGGTACGGCCCGAGGCCGACAGCGCCATCCGCGCCGTCCATGCGGCCGGCTTTCGCCTGGCGATCCTGTCCAACGAACTCGACCTGTTCTATGGCGCCGGCTTCCGTCAAAGACTGCCGCTGCTCGGCCTGTTCGATGTGATCGTAGACGCCACCCATACCGGCATCCTCAAGCCCGACACGCGCGCCTATGCCTTCGTCACCGAGGCGCTCGGCCTGCCCGCCGGCGCCTGCGTGTTCGTCGACGACCAGCAGCGCAATATCGATGGCGGCCGTGCCGCCGGCATGCGCACGGTTCATTTCGACGTTGCCCGGCCGGCATTTTCCTACGCCGAGGCACTCGGCCATTTCGACCTCGTCCCCGCCGTCTGAGAACCATTTTCGGAGCCTGTCATGCGCGACATCAATTTCCTCACCGAGACAAACGCCAAGCCGATCTGGCATCCGATGGCACACCCGGCCGAGATGCGGGCCAACCCGCCAAAGGTGATCATGAAGGGTGAGGGCGTCACCGTGACGGACATCGACGGCAACAGCGTGCTCGATGCCGTCGGCGGCCTGTGGAACGTCAACCTCGGCTACAGCTGCGATCCCATCAAGAAGGCGATCGCCGACCAGCTCGGCGCGCTGCCCTACTATTCGGGCTTTCGCGGCACCTCGACCGGACCGTCGATCGAGCTCGCCTACGAACTCTCTGAATGGTTCGCGCCGGAAGGCATGGTGCGGACCTTCTTCACCTCGGGCGGTTCGGATTCGGTCGAGACGGCGCTGCGGCTCGCCCGGCAATACTGGAAGATCCGCGGCCAGGGCGACCGGACGAAATTCCTTGCGCTGAAGAAGGGCTATCACGGCACGCATTTCGGTGCCGCCTCGGTCAACGGCAACGCCAATTTCCGCCGCAACTACGAGCCGCTGCTGCCCGGCGTCTTCCACATTCCCGCACCCTGGACCTTCCGCAACCCCTTCGACGAGACCGATCCGGCAAGGCTGGCGAAACTATGCGCCAAGGCGCTGGAAGACGAGATCGCTTTCCAGGGTGGCGACACCATCGCCGCTTTCATCATGGAGCCGGTGCTCGGCGCCGGCGGCGTCATCGTTCCGCATGAAAGCTTCATGCCGCTGGTGCGCGAGATCTGCGACCGCCACGAAATCCTGCTGATCGCCGACGAGGTGGTCACCGGCTTCGGCCGCACCGGCGCCTGGGCGGGCTCGCGGCTCTCGGGCGTGAAGCCGGATTTCATGACCATCGCCAAGGCGATCACCTCGGGCTATTTCCCGCTCGGTGCCACGCTGATAGGTGGCAAGGTCGCCGATGTCTTCGAGGCCGACAAGACCAGCTTCGGGGCGATCGGCCACGGCTACACCTATTCCGGCCACCCGGTCGGCTGTGCCGCGGGACTGGCGGCGCTTGCCGAAACCAAACGGCTTCGCCTGAACGACAACGCCGCCGCGCGCGGTGGCGAACTTGCGGCCGTGCTCGAAGGCCTGAAGGCGAAGCACGAGATCGTTGGCGATGTCAGGTACAAGGGCTTGATGGCGGCGGTCGAGCTGGTCTCGGATCGCGCGACGAAAAAGCCATCCGACAAGAAGGCCATGGCCGTGGTCTCGGAGGCGGCCTATGAGGCCGGCGTCATGCTGCGCGTGTCCGGCAACAACATCATCCTGTCGCCGCCGCTGATCATCAGCGCCGCCGACGTCGCCAAAATCGGCGAGGCAATCGACGCAGGCCTGTCGAAGCTCTGACGGACAATTGCATACAACGAGGCTTTGGGACCGACAGATGACTCAATCGCAGAAGAAGATCACCGAGGAAACCTTGGTTGGCCGGCGCGGCCGCCTGCTCGGCGCCAAGTCGCAATTGTTCTACGACGAGCCCGTGCACCTCGTGCGCGGCGAAGGCGTCTGGCTCTACGACGCCGACGGCCGCAAATATCTCGATGCCTACAACAATGTCGCCCATGTCGGCCACTGCCACCCGCATGTGGTCGAGGCGCTGTCCCGGCAGGCGAGCCTGCTCAACACCCACACGCGCTATCTGCACACCGCCATCCTCGATTATGTCGAGCGGTTGACGGCGACGTTCGATGCAAGCCTTTCCACCGCCATCCTGACCTGCACCGGCAGCGAGGCGAACGACATCGCGCTGCGCATGGCGCAGGCGGCATCGGGCCAGATGGGCATCATTGCCACCGACGCCACCTATCACGGCAACACCACGGCGGTTTCGCAGCTCTCGACCCGCATGCCGCCGGTCGGCGGCCGCGCTCCGTACGTCAGGCTGGTGCCGGCACCCGACAGCTATCGCCATCCCGATACGATGGCCGACGGCAAGGCCTTTGGCGAAGCGGTGCGCGAGGCCATTGCCTCGCTGGCGAAGGACGGCATTGGCCTGTCCGGAATGATCCTGTGTCCGCTGCTCGCCAATGAAGGCTTCCCGACACTGCCCAGCGGCTTCTTCGACGACGCCGTGGCAGCGGTGCGCGACGCCGGCGGGCTGCTCATCGCCGACGAAGTGCAGCCCGGCTTCGGCCGCACCGGCAGCCATTTCTGGGGCCATCAGCGGGCCGGCTTCACCCCCGACATCGTCACCATGGGCAAGCCGATGGGCAACGGCCATCCGGTCGCCGCCGTCGTCGCCACCGGGGACCTACTGGCGACCTTCCGCAATGCCTTCCGTTACTTCAACACCTTTGGCGGTAACCCGGTTTCCTGCGCCGTGGCTAGCGCGGTGCTCGATGTCATCGAGCAGGAGAACCTCGTCGGCAATGCGCGCGACGTCGGCGCCCATGCACTCGGGCTGCTGCGCCCGCTGGCCGACCGCCACGAATGCATTGGCGAGGTCAGGGGCGCGGGCTTGTTCTTCGGCGCCGAGCTGGTTCATGACCGCGAGACCCGCGAGCCTGCGCCTGACATTGCCGGGCGTGTCATCAACGCGATGCGCCATCGCGGCGTGTTGATGGGCAAGACCGGCATTCATGGCAACGTGCTGAAGATACGCCCGCCAATGCCGTTTTCGCGCGACAATGCCGATCTCTTGATTGGAGCCCTGGACGAAGTGCTTGAAGAAGTCGGCGGGGTTACGGCGTGAGCGCTGTTTTCGCGCAATCGGAGCCCGAGACGGAAGCGGATGTCACCGAGCTTGCCAGGCGTGCGCTCGAACATTGGGGCGTTCGCGATGGTGAACCGGAACTGCTGAAATACCGCGAGAATGCGGTCTTCCGCATTCGCTTGCCCGATGGCCAGCCGGCCGCCATGCGCATCCATAGGCCGGGCTATCACTCGGATGCCGCGCTGTCTTCGGAATTGCAGTGGATGGGCTTCCTGCAATCGGCCGGGGTCGCCACACCGTCCCCGGTGCCGGCGTTGAACGGCGATCTGTTCGTGCCGGTCGGCACCGGCACAGCGGCGCCGCGTCAGGTCGATTGTCTGAGCTGGCTGGAAGGCCGCGCTGTCGGCGCGCGCGGCGTGCCGCTCGGCTATGCGCCCGAACAGGCAAGGCAGGTATTCACGGCCATCGGGCGAACCATCGCCCGCATGCACAATGCCGCCGCCGGCTGGGCGACGCCGCCGGGCTTTGCCCGTCATGCCTGGGATTTCGACGGCTTTTTCGGTGCGACCCCCATATGGGGCCGTTTCGAAACCTGCCCGTTTCTCGACGATACCAGCCGCGAACTGGTGTTCCGTGCGCACGAGAAGGCGGTCGCGGCGCTATCGCGGCATGAGCGCAGCGCGCGCAATTTCGGCCTGATCCATGCCGATCTGGTGCGCGAGAACGTTCTGCTCGACGGCGACGCCATCCAGATCATCGACTTCGACGATTGCGGCCATGGCTGGCACGTCTACGATCTTGCCGTGGCACTCTACCAGAACCGCCACGAAGCGATCTATCCGCTGATCGAGGCGTCGCTGCTCGACGGCTACCGCCAGGAGCGAGACCTGACGCCGGAGGACATCGCGTCCTTGCCGCTGTTTTCGGCACTGCGGGCCTTCGCTTTCCTCGGCTGGGTGCAGAGCCGCGTCGAGGGTGACGTCAACAGGAATGCCGGCATGCGCATCTCGGCCATCGCCGCCGACGTGGTGGCGGCTTACCTGCGGGGCATGTGAGGGCTGCTGGCGACTGCGGCGTCAGCTCTTCGCGAAATGGATGCTGACCGTTCCCGAACTGCCGAAATCGGCAACGATGGTGTCGCCGGGCCGCGCTTCGACCGGCCGCACGAAGGATCCTGACAGCACCACTTCGCCAGCCGCGATCGACATGCCGTAGCGGGCGAGCCGGTCCGCCAGCCAGGCGATGCCCATCGCCGGATGGTTGAGCACGCCGGCGCCAAGCCCGGTCTCCTCGACCTCGGCATTGCGCGAGACGATGGCGCCGATCCAACGCATGTCGGCTTCATCGGGCCGCTGCGGCCTGCCGCCCATGACGATGCCGGCATTGGCGGCGTTATCGGAAATCGTGTCGAAGAAGGTGCGTACCTTGTTGGTCTCGGCGTTGATGCGTTCGATGCGGGTGTCGAGGATTTCGAGCGCCGGCGTGATGTAGTCGGTGGCGTTGAGTACGTCGAAGAGGGTCACGCCGGGCCCCTTCAGCGGCGCCTTCATGACGAAGGCGATCTCGGCCTCGACGCGCGGCTGGATGAAACGGCCGGCCGGGACCGTCGCGCCGTCGCTGAAGAACATGTCGTCGAACAGCACGCCCGAATCCGGGATGTCGATCGCCAGCGCATACTGCATCGCCTTGGAGGTCAGTCCGATCTTCCAGCCCCTCGGCTTCAGCCCGGCGCCGATCTTGCGTGCCACCAGCGCCGCCTGGACGCGGTAGGCGTCCTCCATGGTCGCTTGCGGGTAATCGAGGCTGAGCAGCCGGATCTGCCGGCGCGACCGCTCAGCCTCGAACAGCCGCGCCGCGGCGTCTTCGACTTGCTCGGGGGTCATATGCTTGCCTCGTCGACGACACCGTTGCGAAGCAGACCGATGCCCTCGGCCTCGACCTCGATCACATCGCCCGGCTTCAGCCAGATCGGCGGATCGAAACGGGCGCCGGCGCCGGTCGGCGTGCCGGTGACGATGATATCGCCCGGCACCAGCGTGGTGAAGGTCGAGATGTAGTTGATGATCTTGCGGAAGGGAAAGATCATCCGGCTGGTGCGGTCCTGCTGGCGGATCTCGCCATTGACGCGGGTGGAGAGCTCAATATCGGCGATCTGCGCCTCATCCGTGAACGGCACCAGCCACGGGCCGATCGAGCCGCTGCGGTCGAAATTTTTGCCTTGCGTGACGTTGAACTTGGCATGCCGCACCCAGTCGCGGATGGTGCCTTCGTTGCACAGCGACAGCGCCGCAATGTGGCCGAGCGCATCGGTCTCGGCGATGCGCCGACCGCCCTTGCCGATCACGATGACGATCTCGCCCTCATAGTCGAGTTGCAAAGAGTCCGGCGGCCGCACCAGCGGCGCGTTATGGCCGACGAAGGAGCGCGGAAAGCGGATGAACAGCGAGGGATTCGACGGCGCCACCTGGCCGTCCTTGTACTCCTCGTTGCGGTCCGGATAATTGACGCCGACGCAGATGATCTTCTCCGGCGAGGGGATCGGGATGTCGTAGGCGATGGCGTCGAGCGGGAAATCGGCGGCGAACGCCTCGGCCTCTTCCCCCAGCCGCCGCAAGGCGCCGGCCTCGATCACTTCGCGCAATGTCGGCCACTGGGCGTAGCGGACCGACAGGTCGACGACGCCCTTGCCGGTGACCGCGCCATAGCGCGTCTTGCCGCCGGCGGTGAAGGTGGCGAGCCGGGGCGGGGTCATGCTGCGGCTCCGGTGGTGGCGATGGATGTCTGCAGGGACAGAGTTCTACGGCGTCCCCCTCTGTCCTGCCGGACATCTCCCCCTCTTGGGGGGAGATTGGATTTTGTCTCTGCTTTCGCCAACTTCCAGCGTTGCGAGAAGATCGCGGGCCGGAAGGCCAGCCAATCTCCCCCCTTGAGGGGGAGATGTCCGGCAGGACAGAGGGGGGCGCCGTAGAACGCTGACATCTCTAAAATCCCATCACGGCGCAATGATCGGCGACGCCGTCAGATCCGGCTGGCGTGCCGCCGCGCCGGCGAAGGTGCTACCCTCCTCGAACCAGCTTTTCGGCGCCGGTGCGCCCCACAGCGTCTGGCGCTGCGGATCCTTGAGGTCCCACTTGATTGGCTCAAGATCCGGATCGACCGTCTGGTAGTCCGAGCAGTAGATCTCGATGCGGTGGTTGTCCGGGTCGCGGACATAGAGGAAAAACGCATTGGAAATGCCGTGCCGGCCGGGGCCGCGTTCGATGTTCGGCAGATAACCGGTCGTCGCCATGAGGTCCAGCAGGTCGATGATGTTGAGCGGCGTCGGCACCCAGAAGGCGACATGATGCAGGCGCGGGCCGATGCCATTGGTGAAGGCGATGTCGTGGACGCCGCCCTTGCGGTGCGTCCAGGCCGCCCACAGCTTCCCGGTTGCCGCATCCTCGGTGTATTCGGTGACCCGGAAGCCGAGCTCGTTGTAGAAGGCGACGGACTCGTCGACATTGGGCGAGAAGCAGTTGAAGTGGTCGATGCGCAGCGGCTTGACGCCTTTGTAGAGCGCATATTTCTGGTGGATCGGCGGCAGCCTTTCCATCTGGGCATAGAACTCCAGCGGAATGCCGTGCGGGTCGCGGGTGCGGAAGGTGCGTGACTGGTAGGGCCGCTCGACCCATTCCACCGGCAAGCCCTTGCCCTTGAAGAAATGCACCGCTCTGTCGAGATCCTCGTCCGAAAAAACCTTGAAGCCGAGATCGCGCGCTTCCGGCGTCGTCGCCTTGCGCAGCACGATGCAATGATGGCCACGTTCCTCCATGGCGCGCAGGTAGATGGCGCCCGATGTCTCGTCGGTGACCTGCAGGCCGAGCGTGTCGACATAGAACGCGCGCGATCTGGCGAGGTCAGTGACGGCCAGCTCGACATGGCTGAGGCGCACGATGTTGAAGGCGGGATAGAGGTTGGGCTTGGGCAAGGGCATCTGATTTCCTCCGTCAGCCGCCGAGTTTCTGGATTGCGTGCGCTGAAGTGGCGAAGGCGATGTTCTTCGTCTCCATGTAGAAATCGAAGGAATGGTCGCCGCCGTCGCGGCCGATGCCGGAGTTCTTGACGCCGCCGAACGGCGTCGGCAGATGCCGCACATTCTCCGAATTGACCCAGATCATGCCGGCGTCCAGCGCATCGGTGAAACGGAAGGCGCGGGTCACGTCCGAGGTCCAGAGATAGCCGGTCAGGCCGTACTGCGTGTCGTTGGCCAGTGCCAGCGCTTCCGCTTCGTCCTTGAAGGCGATGGCGGCCAGCACCGGCCCGAAAATCTCCTCCTGGGCGATGCGCATTGTGTTGGTGGCGCCGACAAACAGTGTCGGGCTGACATAGCATCCGCCGCCCGGGCCGGCGAACTTGCCGCCGCCGGCGGCGACCACCGCGCCCTCCGATTTGCCGATCGCGATATAGGACAGCACCTTTTCCTCATGCACCGGATGGATCAGCGGTCCGACAACGGTCTTGGGGTCTAGCGGATGGCCTATTGTGATGCGCTTTGCCTTTTCCGCCACCAGATCGGTGAACTTGTCGTAGACCGAGGCTTCGACCAGCAGCCGCGATGACGAGGTGCAGCGCTCGCCGTTGAGCGAGTAGATCATGAACACCGCCGCATCTGCCGCACGTTCGAGGTCGGCGTCGGCGAACACGATCACCGGGTTCTTGCCGCCAAGTTCGAAATGCACGCGCTTCAGCGTGTCGGCGCCCTGTTTCATGATCATCGAGCCGGTGCGGCTTTCGCCGACGAAGCCGATCGCCTTGATGTCGGGATGCTCGGTCAGCGCCTTGCCGGCATGCTCGCCGAGGCCATTGACCAGGTTCCACACACCCTTCGGCAAGCCTGCCTCCTCGGCGATCTCGACCAGCAGCCGTGCGGTCAGCGGCGAAAACTCAGCCGGCTTATGAACCACCGTACAGCCGGCCGCCAACGCGGGCGCGATCTTC
Source organism: Mesorhizobium sp. LNHC221B00 (assembly GCF_000502935.1). NCBI lineage: Bacteria > Pseudomonadati > Pseudomonadota > Alphaproteobacteria > Hyphomicrobiales > Phyllobacteriaceae > Mesorhizobium > Mesorhizobium sp. LNHC221B00. Next base: position 126,769 of record NZ_AYWR01000008.1, read on the forward strand.
CAGGTCGACAGCATGAACGGCGTGTTCCACGGCGTGATAACGCCGACCGGGCCGATCGGCACGCGCGTGGTGATGTTGACCTGGCCTGTCGTCCGCAGCGTCTCGCCGTCACGCGCTTCCGGCGCACGATCGGCGAAGAAACGGAAGTTCTCCGCGCCGCGCAACGCCGCCTTGGCCATGAATTTCAGCGCCTGGCCGGTATCCATGCATTCGACGAAGGCGATTTCCTCGGCCCGTGCCTCGATGGCGTCGGCGATTTTATGCAGCAGCTTCTTGCGCGCTTCGCCGGGCATGGCGGCCCAGGCCGGGAACGCCGCCTTAGCCGCCTTGGCGGCGCGGTCGATATCGGCGGCGCCCCCGCGTGCGACCTTGGCCAGCGGCTTCAAATCGACCGGCGACATGGTTTCGAAGGTCGAGCCGTCGGCGGCCGGCACCGCCTCGCCGCCGATCTGGTTCAGCACGCCGTCGCGCTTGAAGCGGGCCAGATAGGCCTCGGCCTTTTTCAGATTGCCTTCGAGATCGGACATATCAGCTTCCGTCACTTGCCGCGCAGCCGCGGGTGGATTGCGTTTTTCTTCCAGCTCAGCACTGGGTCGATTTCCCTGATCTCCAGCGACAAGGCGAAATGCGGCGTCTCGAACAGCGCTGCCAGATATTCGCTTACGGCCGCGAAGATGGCTTCTCCTGTCCGTTTCTTGTCCTCGGCGCTGCGGCCGGTGCCGATGCGAAACGACATGTCGAGGAAGGCGTTTTCCGGCTGCCTGTCGGCAATCGCATAGGCGTCGGCGCGAAAGGCCCGCACCCTCACGGCGCCGGTCTCGAACAGCCCGGTGTCCAGCACCGCGCGCAATACCAGCGCGCATAATTCGCCCATATCGACCTTGGCAGCGAGATTGGCCGAATACTCGATGGAGAAGTGAGGCACCGCGTCTCGCTCCCTGGAACATTGCTTTGTTATAATTAACGCGTTAATTACATGCGATCCCACCGAAGTCAAGTCTTGCATCGGGCTTGGCACGACGATACGGGATGACGGTGACGGGCACTGAGGGCCAGCGCTGCTGGGCAAAGCCCGCCACCAATCGCGAGCCAGCGTTGGAGAGAATTTCACTTGCTGCCGGAAAATACTCGTCGCTCCCTGCCGATGGCATTGCTTCACGCCCGTGAAGTGGTGATGGCGCGGTTTCGTCCCATGCTTGCCGCCCATGACGTCACCGAACAGCAATGGCGCGTGCTGCGCGTGCTGAGCGAAGCCGGCCCGGTCGAGGCGACGGAGCTTGCCGACCGCGCGTCGGTGCTGCCGCCCAGCCTGACACGCATCATCAAGGCGCTCGAGGGACGCAAATTCATCACCCGCAACAAGGCCGAAGGCGACGGCCGCCGCGTCGTCCTGACAATCGCCCCGGCGGGTTCCGCCCTGATCGATGCCCTGTCGCCCGAACGCCGCGTCATCTATGACGACATCGAACGCCGCTTTGGCCATGAGCGGCTGGAGCAGCTGCTCGATCTCCTGGAAACCCTGATCGACGGCGAGAGCTGATCTCTGACGGGTCGCCACAGAAGTTTTAACGGTTTGTTGGCGCCGCAACCTTGGAAATTGGCTGCAGTGCCCCTCACTTCGTCATCCTCGGGTCTTCGCGACGGAGCTTCGCTCCTGCTTCGCCCGTGGATGACGACGTTTGGAAGGCTTCGCCTCCATTCCCCGTCAGCGCCATCAATTGTCCTCACCCGCCAAAGCTCCCCAACCGCGTCGGCTGCGTATAATTCCGATCAACGTAGAGCAGCGCCGAGCCGCCGCTGCCGTGCCTGACATCGATGACGCGGCCGATCATCACATTGTGCGTGCCGACGATATGCACGTCCTCGATCTCGCAATCGAAATTGACGATCGCGTCCGACAGCGCCGGCGTGCCCGACGTCAGCGTCTGCCAGCGCGCCGCCGAATAGCGCGCTTCCATGTCCTTGGTCGCGCCGGCAAACTTTCCCGCCAGATGCATATGGTCATGCGTCAGCACGTTCACGCAGAAGCGCCGGTTGGCGAGGAACATGGCGGCCTGCGCCGAACGTCCGTTCATGCACACCAGCAGCGTCGGCGGCTCGTCGGAGACGCTGCACATGGCGGTGGCCGTGAAGCCGCCGCGCCCCGCCGGGCCATCGGTGGTGACGATGTTGACCGGCGCGCAGACCCTTGCCATGGCGTCGCGGAAATCGGCTTTCGAAATCTGCGTGGCCATCGGCGTTCACCCGGCCGAGGCGGGAAGCGGATTGAGCCAGGTATCGCCCGTCCAGCCGTTCTCGTCATAGTCGGCCATGCAGGTGTCGACCAGTTCCTCCATCGCCTTCAGCCGGCCGCCGCGTTCGGCGCCCTTCAGCACCTGCAGCCGCACCTCTTCCGGCGCACCGGCATAGTTCAACTCATAGAGCGCGTGGCGGCCGCCGAATTCGGTGCCGGTCGCGTCCCACAGCAGCTTCATGATCTTGATGCGCTCGACATGGCCCATGTCATTGGAGCCGCGCACATATTGCGCCAGATATTTGTCGATCTCGGGATTCTTGAAGTCGCGCACCGACGACGGCAGGTAGATCAGCCCGGACGCGATCACCCGGCGCACGGTGTCGATGACGCGCGGATAAGCTTCCGACATGAAGGTGCGGTAGGCCAATGCGGCTTCCAGATTGGGCAGCACCGCGCCATTCGCCCACGGGATCGGATTGTAGGCCATGGCGTTGGAAAAGCTCCAGAACATGTGCCGGAGCGCGATAACCTCGCCCAGTGCCGCCTGGTTGCCGCGGAACGCATCGCCGCCGGTGGCGCGCAGCGCCTTGGCCAGCAGGCCGGCGAGGAAGTCGAGCTTGACGGCAAAGCGCGTGCAGCCCTGGAAGCAGTAGCCGTGCATGAAGCCCGACGCCGGATGGAACGACAGGATCTTCTGCGCGTCACGCAGCACCAGAACGTCCTCCCAGGGGATGAAGACATTGTCGAGCACCAGGATCGCGTCGTTCTCGTCGAAGCGCGACGACAGCGGATAGTCGAACGGTGACGCCACCGTGTTGGCCGTCTGCTCATAGGAGACGCGGCAGAACATCTTTATCCCCGGCGCGTTCATCGGCACGATGAACATCACCGACAGCGACGGATCCTCGGTGACCGTCGCTGAGCTTTGCGCCAGGAAATTGTAATGTGTCAGCGCCGAGGACGTTGCCACCACCTTGGCGCCGGAGACGTAGATGCCGGCATCGGTCTCCTTGGTGATGTGGACGAAAACGTCCTTCACCTGCTCCGCCGGCTTGTGGCGGTCGATCGGTGGGTTGACGATGGCATGGTTCATGAACAGCACGGCTTCCTGGGCTCTGCTGTGCCAGGCGAGCGCATTGTTCTTGAACGGTCCGTACCAGTCGGCATTGGCGCCGAGCGTGTTCATCAGCGCCGCCTTGTAGTCTGGCGTGCGTCCCATCCAGCCATAGGACATGCGCGACCACTCGGCGATCGCTGTCTGTTGGGCGACGAGTTCGCCTGAGGATTTGGCGACACGGAAATATTTGTGGGTGTAGCCGCCCGATCCGGTGTCGGTGGCCGAAGTCAGAGTCTCGCGCCGCCTAGAGTCATGCAACGCGTCGTAGAGGCGTGCCAGCGACCGCGCCGAATTGCGCATCGCCGGATGCGTGGTGACGTCGGGGATGCGTTCGCCGTTGATATAGACCTCGCGGCCGTCGCGCAGGCTCTCAAGATATTCGGCGCCCGTGAACGGGCGCGCTCTGTCGGCACGGAAATCTTCTGACCGCATGATGTTCCTCCACTTGGTTCGCGATCCTAGCGTCGGGCCCGAGGATCGGCTATGGACGGAACGGCAAAACCGATTGGACTTTTTCCGGCGTCATGAGCCAGAACTCCATCCCCGATTTCTTCGTCTATGGCGAGCCCGTCCGGCCGCTCGATGTCGGTTTCCTGCATGTCGAGACAGTGCTTGCACGCAGCAACATCCACCTCGGCCAGGTCGCTGCGCACAAGCATCCGCAGATGGGCCAGATCACCTACTGGACCAGCGGCTCCGGCACCTATCGCATCGAGGACCAATCCTGGGACTTTTCGGCGCCTGCCGTCAGCTTTGTGCCGAGTAATGTCGTGCATGGCTTCTCGATCGGCCCCGGCACCGACGCGACAGTCGTTTCCGTCGCCGACGATGCGCTCGCGGCGATAGAAGCGCACAGCCTGCTGCCGCTGGACAGGCCGGTCTTCGCCGACGGCCTGCCGCAGCACGCCGCCTGGAAACGGCTGGCGGCGGTGCTGGACATGATTGCCGCCGAATACACCGAAGCGCAGGCCGGCAACGACAAGACCTTGCCGTCGCTGATCGCCGTCGCCCTCTCCCACATCGCGCGTCTCGGCCCCGAGGTGATGGACGCCACAGGCTCTTCTGAAGCCTTGCTTGCGCAGGGTTTGCGCCGTCTCATCGACGCGCATTTCCGTGACGACTGGCCGGTTGGCCGCTACGTCGAAGCGCTGGCCACGACGCCGCATCTTCTCGACAAGGCCAGCCGCGCGGTGCTGGGCAGCGGCGTCAAGCGCGTCGTCGGCGAGCGGCGGCTGCTGGAGGCCAAGCGGCTGCTCCTGTTCACCGTCCGCACCGTCGAGGACATCGCCTACGAGATCGGCTTCGACGATCCGGCCTACTTCTCACGCTTCTTCCGCGAACGGGTCGGCGAAGCACCCGCCGCTTGGCGCCGCAGGCAGTTGCAAGGGCATTGATTTGGTGCGGCGCCACGTCTCGTGACGCGCAAACCTTGATGTTGTCGGCCACTTTTTCGTGAAGCTGCACTGGTTGATCCGCTCGCCTGCTTGCCTAGGTAAAGAGCGCGGCCGGGCGCTACGCAATCCCCAACAGGGCAAATCCGACAAATCGGTATGACATTTTCCTGTATTAGAAAGCTTGTCCTTCCTGTTCTTGTCGTCGGCGTCCAGTCCTCCTGCGTCATACCCGACGATACATCGCGCATCGCCAAGGTTGACCCCACGACGGCGGCGGCTCGCAAGGAGATGGTGGGCCTCAGCGAAGCCGATGTTCGAATGTGCGCGGGCTTTCCGACCGCCACCGCGGACGCAGGCGGGTCTGGCCAGATCTGGACCTACAAGCGCGTCGTTCAGCGCGGCAATCTCAGCATTGTCGTCCCAACCCTGGCGCTAGGTGCGATCCCGACGGTCGGCGGCTCCGTCAATGTCGCTCCCGGCGGCTATTGCGACACGCAAATACGCATGGTCGACGGCCGCGTCGCCGAAGTCGCCTATGCCGGCGACAACAATTTGCCGAACAGTCGCGACGCGCTCTGTGTCAGCACGGTGGACGCCTGTGTGTCCTATGCCCGCCAACACAGTCAAAGAGCGACAGCCAGGTAGCCGTCACGGCTGATCGGCGAGCCGTGGCGTTGCGTGTCGCGCCGGTAAGGGCTTGACTGACCCGCCGGACGGAATTCGCTAAGGCGAAATACCGGCCCTGATCGCCGGGCGGCAAACATGCCTCGTATGCCTCGCCCTTCCGGGTGCAGGCGGCGGGGCATTGTCATTTCTGGGGTCCTGTTTCGTCGCCGGTCAATTCTTGATGAGGCCCTCATAAGGCGGCGTATTCAGTATGTAGGCCACCTCGGTCCGGTTCCGGGCGCGAAGTTTTTTCATGATGTTGCGAACATGCACCTTGACCGTGCTCTCGCACATGTTGAGTTCGTAGGCGATGACCTTGTTCGCTTTCCCGCGACGCAGTGCTTCTATGACCGAAATCTGGCGCGACGTGAAAAGATTGTCTTCTTGCGCCTGCGATTTGGTGGCCTGGTGGCCATCCCTGGCGTTTTGCGCCGATTGGAAAAGCACACTCGGCGGGATGAAAATTCCCCCTGCCGCGACGAGATGAATCGCCTTGGCTGCGATTTGCAGGCTGACGCTCGTTGGAACATAGCCGCATGCGCCATTGTCGATCGCTTTGTGAACATCGTCGAAATTTTCGATATCGGCGAGGATGATGGTGCTCACCCAGGGTCTCGTCGCCTTGAGGTGGGCGATCCGGGCGAGATGGTGGTCTGCCTCGGAGTTTGACCACACGGCGCACATCAGCACAGTCGAGATCCTTTGGGTCTCCTCCATGTCTGCCGCGTCGAAGGTTTCGATGCTCGAGAAATGCTGGAAACGAAATGCCGGTTCGATTTCCGCGAGGCCTCTTGCCAGGCAGTCGCACATCAGCGATCGATCATCGATAATCGCGATCTCGATCTCCGCCGCAACGAAGGCGGGTGGGCTGTCGGGATCGATATCAAAAGCACACAGGCTTGCCTGGGCCGCCTCAAATGTTTGAATTGCTGTCATAGCTGCTCCTCTTGCCCCCTCGCTCGCATCTGGGGCGTGGCTACTGCTCCACGGTTCTCAACTCCCCTCAGTAATCCGTGGATTCGAGCCATATGTATGTGAAGAACAGCACATGACGAGCGAAGCCGATCGGCAACGCCCCCATGGCCGACCGGAGCTCGGGCAACTCGGCACGACCGGTGTCCCGCCAGGCGGTTCACACCGTTGTGTTCAATCCTGGCTCGCTCACGGCTGGCATAATGCCGCCGAAGTGCGCCGCTTCGGACGTGAAATCGGCAACCGCCCCTTGCCGAGCATTCCCATCTTGCTCATGTTCATTATTGCTTTGAAGATGATCGATCGTAGGGGGCGGCCGGATTCATCGAATGGGAGGAAGAACCATGAAGGCATGTTATTTCGTTTCTGCCGCGTTTCTCGCCGCATCCGCGATCCCCGCCTCGGCCGCCGAAATTTCCGATGGCAAGGTCAAGATCGGCATCCTCAACGACCAGTCCGGCGTCTATGCCGATTTCGGCGGCAAGTGGTCGGTCGAGGCCGCCAAGATGGCGGTCGAGGATTTCGGCGGCAAGGTGCAGGGCGCGCCGATCGAGATCATCAGCGCCGATCACCAGAACAAGCCGGACATCGCCTCCAACATCGCGCGGCAGTGGTACGACACCGAACAGGTCGATGCCATCATGGAGCTGACGACCTCCTCGGTCGCGCTCGCCGTCCAGGGCATTTCCAAGGAAAAGAAGAAGATCGACATCGTCACCGGCGCGGCGACCACCGAACTCACCGGCAAGCAGTGCTCGCCCTACGGTTTCCATTGGGCCTACGACACCCATTCGCAGGCGGTGGGAACCGGCGGCTCTCTGGTGCAGCAGGGTGGCGACAGCTGGTTCTTCGTCACCGTCGATTATGCCTTCGGCTATTCGCTCAAGGAGCAGACCGCCAAGTTCGTCGAAGCCCATGGCGGCAAGGTGTTGGGCGAAGTGCGCTATCCCCTGGGGGCGACCGACCATTCATCCTTCCTGCTCCAGGCGCAGTCCTCGGGCGCCAAGGTGATCGGGCTGGCGAATGCCGGCCTCGACACCTCCAATTCCATCAAGCAGGCGGCCGAATTCGGCATCGTCCAGGGCGGCCAGCGCCTTGCGGCCCTTCTGTTCACGCTGGCCGAGGTGCATGGGCTGGGCCTCCAGGCGGCGCAAGGCGTCGTGCTGACCGAGGGCTACTACTGGGATCGCGACGACAAGAGCCGCGCGTTCGGGCAGCGTTTCTTCAAGCGCACCAACCGCATGCCGAACATGATCCAGGCCGCGACCTATTCGGCGGTGACGCAGTATCTAAAGGCGATCGACAAGGCCGGCACCGACGAGACCGAGGCCGTCGCCAAGCAATTGCATTCGCTGCCGGTGGACGACGCCGTGATGACCAATGGCAAGGTGCAGGCGGACGGCAACATGGTCCATGACATGTATCTCTACCAGGTCAAGGCGCCCAGCGAGAGCAGCAAGGACTGGGACTATTACAAATACCTCGCCACCATCCCCGGCAAGGAGGCCTTCCTGAGCGAGAAGGAAAGCGGCTGTCCAACGGCGGCCCAGTGATCGGCGCGGCCATGGCGCCGCCCGACCCCAACGGAAACGAGCCGCTTGTCGTGCTGTCCGCCCGCGGGTTGCGGCGTGATTTCGCCGGCTTCGTCGCCGTCAAGAACGTCGATCTCGATGTCCGCCATGGCAACATCCACGCCCTGATCGGACCCAACGGCGCCGGCAAGACCACCGTTTTCAACCTGCTGACCAAGTTCCTGGCGCCGACCAGCGGCAGGATCGAACTGCTCGGCCACGACATCACCCGCACCTCGCCGGCGAGAGTGGCGCGGATGGGGCTGGTGCGCTCGTTCCAGATATCGGCGATCTTTCCGCACCTCAGCGTGCTCGACAATGTGCGCGTCGCGCTGCAGCGACCGGGTGGGCTTGGCGTCCAGTTCTGGCGCTCGCTGGCGGCACTCGACCGGTTGACGCCGCGTGCGATGGAGCTGTTGCGCTCCGTCGGTCTCGACGATGCCAGGAACAGGCTGGCCGGCGATCTCTCCTATGGCAGGAAACGCGTGCTCGAGATCGCCACGACGCTGGCGCTCGATCCGAAAGTGCTGCTGCTGGACGAGCCGATGGCCGGCATGGGGCATGAAGACGTGGCCACGGTTTCCGACCTCATCCGTTCGGTGGCGCGCGACCGCGCTGTGCTGATGGTCGAGCACAATCTGACGGTCGTGGCCGATCTCTGCGACTGGATAACCGTCATGCAGCGCGGCGAGGTGCTTGCGGCCGGCGACTACGCCACCGTCAGCCGCGACGAGCGAGTGAAGGTCGCCTATATGGGCACCGCCGATGACTAGTGCCGCCCCCCTGCTTACGGTCCGCGGTCTCAACGCCTGGTATGGCGAGGGCCATGCGCTGCACGGCGTCGATCTGGAAGTATTTGCCGGCGAGACGGTCACGCTGCTCGGCCGCAACGGCGTCGGCAAGACGACGACGCTGCGCGCCATCATGGGGCTGATCCGCAAGCGAACCGGCAAGGTCGTTTTCGACGGCGCGGACCTGATGCGGCTGCCGCTCCACAAGACCGCGCATCAGGGCATCGGCTTCGTGCCGGAGGAGCGTGGCATCTTCGCCACGCTGACGGTCGACGAGAACCTGGTGCTGCCGCCGGTCGTTGCCAAGGGCGGCATGAGCGTCGAGGAGATATTCGATCTCTTCCCCAATCTGAAGGAGCGGCGCAACAGCCCCGGCACGCGGCTGTCGGGCGGCGAACAGCAGATGCTGGCGATCGCGCGCATGCTGCGAACCGGTGTGAAGATGCTGCTGCTCGACGAGCCGACCGAGGGCCTTGCTCCCGTCATCGTGCAGCGCATCGGCGAGCTGCTGGCGACGCTGAAAAAACGCGGCATGACGATCCTGCTGGTCGAGCAGAATTTCCGCTTCGCCAGCCGTGTCGCCGATCGTTTCTACCTGATGGAGCACGGCAAGGTCGTCGCCGGGTTCCCGACCGGCGAGCTGGCGGACCGCATGAGCCTGCTCCACGACGTTCTGGGTGTATGAGGACGCCATGACGATGATCTTCGGAATTCCCGTCCAGGCATTCCTCGGCCAATTGCTGGTCGGGCTGATCAACGGCTCCTTCTATGCCATGCTGAGCCTGGGGCTGGCTGTCATTTTCGGCCTGCTGCGCGTCATCAATTTCGCCCATGGCGCCCAGTACATGCTGGGCGCCTTCGTCGGCTATCTGCTGCTCGCCTATCTCGGCATCGGCTACTGGCCGGCGCTGGTCCTTGCACCGCTGATCGTCGGCGTCTTCGGCGTCGTCGTCGAGCGCCTGGCGCTGTCGCGGCTTTACGACACCGATCCGCTCTACGGCCTGCTCTTCACCTTCGGCCTCGCGCTCGTGCTCGAAGGCATATTCCGCTACTATTACGGCGTGTCGGGAAATGCTTACGCCGTGCCGCCACTGCTTTCGGGAGGCACCAATCTCGGCTTCATGTTCCTGCCCAACTATCGCGGCTGGGTCGTCGTCGCCTCGCTGATCGTCTGTTTCGGAACCTGGGCGCTGATCGAGAAGACCAGGCTCGGTTCCTACCTGCGCGCGGCAACCGAGAATCCCCGCCTCGTCCAGGCCTTCGGCGTCAACGTGCCGCTGCTGCTGACCCTGACCTACGGCCTCGGCTCCGCCCTTGCCGGGCTTGCCGGAATTCTGGCAGCGCCGATCTATCAGGTGAGCCCGCTGATGGGGTCGGATCTCATCATCGTCGTCTTCGCTGTGGTCGTGGTCGGCGGCATGGGATCGATCCTCGGCGCGATCGTCACCGGCTACATGCTTGGTCTTGCCGAAGGGCTGACCAAGGTCTTCTACCCCGAGGCCTCCAACCTCGTGGTCTTCGTCATCATGGCGATCGTGCTTCTGGTTCGGCCGGCCGGCCTGTTCGGAAAGGACGCCTGACATGCGGAAGGGACATCCGAGATGGCCGAACTGACGCTTCGCGAGACATCGGCCGGAAAAACCCCGGCATGGGTCGAATGGACGCTGGTCGGGCTCGGCATACTGGGGCTGCTGGCGGCGCCCTTCCTCGTCTACCCGGTCTTCCTGATGAAGATGCTCTGCTTCGCGCTGTTTGCCTGCGCGTTCAATCTGCTGCTCGGCTACACCGGCCTGCTGTCGTTCGGCCACGCCACCTTCTTTGGCGGCGCCGCCTACTTCACCGCCCACGCCGTCAAGGTCTGGGGCTGGCCGCCGGAGGCGGGTATCCTGCTTGGCATGGCTGGCGCGGCGCTGCTTGGCCTCGTCATGGGGTTCTTCGCCATTCGAAGGCAAGGCATCTATTTCGCCATGATCACGCTGGCGCTGTCGCAGATGTTTTTCTTCTTCTGCGTGCAGGCGCCCTTCACCCAAGGCGAGGACGGCATTCAGGGCGTGCCGCGCGGCATGCTGCTCGGCGTCCTCGACCTGAACGTCTCGCTGAATATGTACTACTTCGTGCTGGCGGTATTCCTGGTCGGCGTCTTCGCCGTCTGGCGCATCGTCAATTCGCCCTTCGGCATGATCCTGCGCTCGATCCGCGAAAACGAGGGCCGCGCCATTTCGCTGGGCTATTCCGTCGCCAAATACAAGCTCGCCGCCTTCGTCATGTCTGCGGCGCTGGCCGGGCTGGCGGGCTCCCTCAAGGCCATCGTCTTCCAGTTCGCCACGCTTACCGACGTCACTTGGCAGATGTCGGGCGAGGTGATCCTGATGACGCTTCTGGGCGGCATCGGCACCATGGTTGGGCCGGTCATCGGCGCCAGCTTGGTGGTCGGACTGGAAAACACGCTTGCCACCTCCGGCTTCCCGGTGACCATCGCCACCGGGCTGATCTTCATGGTCTGCGTGCTGATTTTTCGGCGCGGTATTGTGGGAGAGGTCTATGCGCGGGTGCTAGGGCGGGCGGAGAAAGGTTGATGGGCACCAGATCGACCGCGCGCGATTGACGCGATTGAGCGGTCCACGCAGCCGTGCTCGCCACGACACATCCGTCGGTTCAGCGTCGAAAAGACGCTTGGTCTCCTCAGAACTTAATTTACCAAGTTCGTCGTCTTATGGGCGATTGCTGATAAATCAACCGCCCGTAAACCAACACTTCCTCATATGCGTATCAGTCGAGGGGGTGGTAATGGTCATCAATAAGTTCTGGCGGTCGGAAAGCGGCAATTTCGCGCTGCTGTTTGCGTTGGCTGCGCCAGCAATCCTGGCGGCCGTCGGTTTTGCAGCAGACGTATCCAGCGTCATGCGAGCCAAGGTCAACCTGCAGAACTCTTTGGACGCTGCGACCCTATCCTCGTCGCACCTGTCGGACAACGAAGCGGCCCGCAGACTTGCATTTGACGGTTATTTTCAGGCCAACGTCGCAAATCACCCGGAACTCACCAACGCGAAATTGACCCTGTCGGTCGACAAGGGTTTCAACTACGTCAAGACCCAGGCCATCGCTTCCGCGGACGTGAACCTCTATTTTGCTTTCCTGTTCGGCGACAACCAGCACATCGAAGTCGATGCCGGGGGTGTGGAAGCGACGAACAACCTCGAAGTCGTGCTCGTGCTGGACAACACGGGCTCGATGGCCGGTGCCAAAATCAAGGCTCTCAGGGACGCTACCAAGGTACTTCTCGATAATCTGGATGGAGCAAAGTCACCCGATCGGAAGGTGACCGCGGCGATTGTGCCCTTCGTCACCGCTGTCAACGTAAATGGCGATAAATTTGACCCTTCATGGATAGACATGGCAGGCAAATCGCCGAACAACGGCGCGAACTTTCCTCTGCTGCCAGATGGCAAGCGCGTAAACCACATGGACCTGTTCAGGGACCTGGCACAGGGAACCGGTTGGGAAGGGACGGGATGGAAGGGCTGCGTCGAGGCGCGACCCGGAAGCGCTGCCATTTCCGACGTAGCGCCGGACCAAGCTGACGCCAACACCTTGTTCGTGCCCTATTTCGCCCCTGATGACCCCGGTGACGCAACCAGTCCATCCGCGAGCTATGGCAACGACGCCAAGGTCTATAACAACTCCTATCTTTCCGATGACGTTCAGGACGGCACGGACACGAAGGGAACAGACAAAAAGATCGCCAAGTATGAAAACCCCAAGGCGAAAAAGATCAACGACAGATATGCGCCTCTGACAGTCGGCCCCAACCGAGCCTGCCCGACTCCGGTCGTGCCGTTGACCGCTGACTTGGACAAGTTGCGGACGGCTGCTGCCCAGATGCAAGAGTGGAACGGATCCGGCACGAATGTCTCCGAGGGGCTCTCTTGGGGCATGCGGGTGCTTTCACCGGCGCCGCCGTACACCGACGGCGCGCCCTGGAAGACTCCGAATACGAGCAAAATCGTCGTTCTGCTTACCGACGGCGAGAATGTCGTTTACGGCGCGAGCGCCGAACCGGAAAAGTCGGACTACACGTCCTATGGCTATCTTTCGTCTGGCCGGTTCGGGACGAGTAACCAGACAGACGCCGCACGCTCCGTGGATCGATGGACGCTCGACGTTTGCGATAAATTGAAGGCGCAGCAGGTTCAGATCTACACCATTACCCTGCAATCCGACACGGCCGCGAACCGGACACTTTACGGCAAATGCGCGACAAATCCGGCTGACTACTATGCTGTCAACGATCCCAGCAAATTGCCGAATGTGTTCCAAACCATCGCTGGAAAGTTCACGACACTCCAGCTGGTTGATTAGTCCACCCCAAGGAAGGGCGTTGCGATTGCGGGACAAAGGGCAATTGCCGCTCAAGGCTAACACAGTGTAGTGGTGGGACAGAACTGGTCCCCACAAAACATGCCCGCCCTCTCGGTCGTTCTTCCAGCCTACAACGAGCAAAGTAACCTCGCCGACGCCGTCGACGAGGTTCTGAAGCACGTGGCGTCGGTCGTGCCCGATCTGGAAATCATCGTCGTCAACGACGGGAGCACCGATCAGACCCAGACGATCCTGGCAGCTTTGGCGTCTCGGCACCCGGAGGTGGTTGCTGTGCACCAAGCCAACGCCGGTCATGGCCAAGCCCTGAGTAATGGCGTGAGAAAGGCAACCGGAGGCTACCTTCTCCTGCTCGACAGCGATCGACAGGTGTCGCTGGAGGATTTCGCAGCACACTGGCGGATGATGGCGGATTGCGACGTGCTCCTTGGATGCCGATGGAAGCGAGCAGATCCACTGCATCGCATGATCGTATCGAACTCGTTGCGGTTGCTGCTGGCTGCCAAGTTCGGATTGGCTGCGAAGGATGCGAATGCCCCTTATAAGCTTCTCGGACGTCAGGTTTGGCACGAGGCTTTCGATAGGATGCGCACCGGATCTGTCATTCCGTCGGCATTGTTGGCCGCTCGTGCGCTGCAGCGAACTGATCTTCGTGTCCTGCAAGTGAGTGTAGCGTACCGCGACCGTCCCCATGGCCCGTCCTCGTTGAACTTGAGGCGCCTCGCGAGCCTCTGTGCCAAAGCCGTCGCTGACATTTTCTTTTTCCGAACCAGCTCACGCGGCCATGCTTGATCCAGCGAGCTTGGAATCCCTTGTCGCGATGTGGCTCGCCATTTTGGTCACCGGTTTACTCGCAGTGCCGATTACAGGGCGACTTTTTCCCGGCGAGACCGCAACGCACTACTTCACGGGCAAGATCCTCGGTTGGTTGATCTGCACGTACATGGCCTGGCTCCTCAGCGCCTTCAAGCTGATCTCGTTTGAGCGCTCCGGCGTCGTTGTCGGCCTGGCTTCCTTGGCGGCAATTTCCGCTCTCTGTTCCCTTGGAAGCAAGACGATGCCAAGGCGCGACATCCTGCGATGGGAAATGGTTTTCTTTCTCGTTTACTTTGCCGGCGTCACGCTGCGTGCAGAGAATCCCGATATCAGGAACCTCGAAAAGTTCATGGACTTCGGCTTCGTCAACGCCGCATTGCGAGCCGACTATATGCCTCCGCCCGACCCATGGTGGGCGGGCGAGCCGATCAATTACTACTACTTCGGCCATGTCGCGGCAGCCTGGCTGACAAAACTTTCCGGGGTACCATCCGACCACGGCTACAACCTCATGATCGGCGTGCTTTTCGCCTTCACTGCAATCATGGCGTTTTGCATCGTTCGGGACGGGCTGCGGCCGGCCAAGCCGGCAATCTCCATGGCACTAGCTGTTTCCGCGGCAGCGCTTGTCACGCTTGGGGGAAATTTCCACAGCGTTCTTTATGGTCCACTCCGCGGGCTCTCCCCGACGACACTAGGCAGGGAATTTCGCTTCCCCGATTCGACGCGTTATGTGGGTTTCGACCCTCCAACGACCGATAAGGTGTTTACGGAAATGCCCGCCTACGGTTTTACCGTGGGGGACCTGCATGCGCATTTGCTGAACCTGCCTGCCGGCTTGCTTATCCTCTTGATACTTTTTCGCCTTGTCGGGCGGCGCCTCGCTGACCGGTCCTCTGCAGGTGCCAGTCCAGCCGAGATATTGGCTCTCGGTTTCCTGTTCGCAGTCAGCGCCATGACAAATAGTTGGGACGCGGTCTCATATGGCATGCTGATGGGGCTCGCTGGTTTGTTCATATGGCTGCAGCCGAGCCAGGTCGACGCAAAAAGTTTGACCTGGTTGGTGTTGCGAGGCGTCGCGGTGATTGCCATTGCTTGCCTATTGGCAAGTCCCTTCCTCGCTGCCTTCAAGCCGTTCGCCTCCAACCTTAGGCTCGCCAAAGCACATACACCGATTTGGCAACTCGCAATCGTCTACGGCCACGTGGCCGTCCCCTGCCTGGTACTTCTGACCGGGCTATTCCTTTGGGCGCGCGATGATGCGGCTTGGAAAAGTGCCGCAATGTTGGCCGCCCTGGCGTTGCTGCTGGTCGCCTTGCCTGAGCTGGTCTACGTCGAGGACATCTACGGCGGCGAATATGTTCGCGCAAACACGATGTTCAAGTTCAGCTTCGCCGCCCAACCAGTGGCGATGTTGGCAAGCGTGCTTTTGATCGGACTTCTGCTGAGCAGGGGTGGCCTCAAGACGGGGGCCTCGGCAGCGGTCCTGGCCATTCCGCTATTCGCGACACTGTCCTACTTCTGGGCTACCCATGCTGGCATCGGCAAGGCTCTAGCCTCAAACGCGCTGACATTGGACGGCCTTGGCTCCATAGATCGAGATCGTGCCGCCGATCGGCCATTGCTGGATTGGCTGAGAGCTCAGGGAGCCGGTCAGCGGATCCTGCTTGTTGAAGCTTCGGGCGATAGCTACACCGACGCTGGCAGGCTCTCGGCTATGAGTGGTGTGCCCACTGTAATGGGTTGGCAAAATCACGAATGGCTCTGGCGCGGCGACTATGGTGCGACGGTCATTCGAGCCGAGGACGTTGCAAGCTTCTATTCGTCGAAAACGCCCGCCAATGCCTGCAGAATCTTGACAAAATACGGTATCACTCACATCGCCATCGGCACGGTGGAACGGGAGAAATATGCAGCATTAGATGGAAGGCTCTTCCGAGGGCTGGGAACTGTCATTGTTAATAGCGGACCTTCGATCCTGGTTCGTTTCGACGCATCAACCTGCCCAAATGGGAAGTCGACGGACAGGATGGACTGAGAATTAATGGTACATTGCGATAGGATGGGGCGGTGCTATCATCGCCGACAATTGGGGACGCCACGTGAAACGCACCTACGCCCGGCCCACGCTAGCTAAGTCACATATCTTGCCGCACCATTTGGCGGCGGCAACTGCTTTGTCACGTTCCCATGGAACGCCGCCTCCAAGCCTGACTCCGACACCAACGTCAACTCCGACACCAACGCCAACACCAACTGCAACACCGACACCAACGCCAACACCGACACCGACACCGACACCGACACCAACACCAACTCCAACTCCAACTCCAACTCCAACGCCGACGCCAACTCCGACACCAACGCCGACGCCAACACCGACACCGACACCGACGCCCACGCCAACGCCGACACCAACGCCGCCACCATAAGTCGCGGCTCGATCTATCGCCTGGCCAGCTGTCTCATCACTAGCTTTGATCGACGTTCGCAGTCTCAACAGTGGAGGTCGGCTTTGAGTTCAAGACGTGGTGGCTAATGCCATCACCGAAGCGGCCACCGTGCATCATCGTCAGACCGTCGCGCCAATGCTCAACTAGCCAAGCCATCACCCATAACACCCGCGCTCCACCGCCAGCCGCCGCACCAGCGCCAGCACCGCGTCGATGGTCGGTGTCGGCTCGTTGGTTAGCCGGCCAAGCTCTTGCACCGCGCTCACCAGCGCGTCGATCTCCATCGGGCGGCGGCGCTCCAGATCCTGCAGCATCGAGGTTTTGTGCTCGCCGACATCGCCCGCACCCTTGATGCGGCGGTCGACCCCGATCGGAAAGCGTACGCCGAGGCTTTCGCCGATCGTTTGCGCTTCCAGCATCATGGCGCGGGCAAGCGTGCGGGTGCCCTCGTCGGCGACGATCGCGGCCAGCGTGCTGCCGGTCAGCGCCGAGATCGGGTTGAAGGAGAGGTTGCCCCACAGCTTCACCCAGATTTCACTACGGATGTCCTCGCGCACCGGCGCCTGCAGCCCGGCCTTGACCATTTCCTCGGCCAGCAGCATCACCCGTTCGCTGCGCTCGCCGGAGGGCTCGCCGAGCGAGAAGCGCTTGCCCTCCACATGGCGGATGAGACCGGGCGCGTCGACCTCGACGGCAGGATAGACGACCGCGCCGATGACGCGCTGCGGCCCGATCCGCTGCCAGATCGCACCGCCGGGATCGACCGCGTTCAGCCTGGTGCCCTCGAGCGGCCCCCTCACCCCATGGAAGTACCACCATGGCACGCCGTTCTGCATGGTGACGACCGATGTTTCCGGCCCAAGCAGCGGCGCGATCTGGTCCAGGGCAGGGGTCAGCGAATGGGCCTTCAAGGCCAGCACCACAGTATCCTGCACGCCGAGCTCTTCGGCCTTGGCGGCGGCCCGGACAGGCGCTAGCGTTTCTTGGCCATCCTCGATCAGGCGCAGGCCATCTGCCTTGATCGCTTCGAGATGGGCGCCGCGCGCGACGATCGACAGATCGGTGCGGCCGGCGATCGCCAGCTTGGCGGCGAGATAGCCGCCGATCGCGCCGGCGCCGAAGATGGTGATCTTCATCGTCAAAGCCCGAGCTTGGCGGCGAGGCCGATGCGCTGCAGCTTGCCGGTCGCGCCCTTGGGGATCTCGTCCAGGATCACGACCTTGCGCGGCACCTTGAAGTCGGCGAGCCGTGTCGCGGCATAGGTGCGGATATCGTTTTCGGTGGCGCTCGTGCCTTCGCGCAGCACGACCGCGGCCGCCACTTCCTCGCCCAGTCTGTCATGCGGCATGGCGAAGGTGACCACCTGCGCCACCGCCGGATGATCCATCAGCACGTCATCGACCTCAAGCGGCGAGATTTTCTCGCCGCCGCGGTTGATGATCTCTTTGAGCCGGCCGGTGACCCTGAGATAACCGTCTCCATCGAGCACGCCCTGGTCGCCGGTGTGAAACCAGCCATGCGCGAAGGCCGTGGCATTGGCGTCTGGGTTCTTCTCATAGCCCGCCGTCACATTGGGTCCGCGAATGACGATCTCGCCGGTCTCGCCGGCTTTGAGCAACTGTCCGTCCAGCGCCATCACCGCTACTTCCGGACCGGCGCCGGCGCCGACGCTGCCTGGCTTGCGCAGGCCCAGCGGCAGCCGGTTCGATGTCATCTGGTGCGCGGCCTCGGTCATCCCGTAGGATTCGATCACCGGGCAGCCGAAGGTCGCTTCCAGTTCGGCCATCACTTGCGCCGGCAGCGATGCCGAGGACGAGCGGATGAAGCGCAGGCGCGCACCCGCCAGCGCCTCGGCATTGCGTGCCGCCCGGGCCAGGATCGCCTGGTGCATGGTCGGCACCGCCGTGTACCAGCTTGGCCGCGCCTCGCCCAGCCACTGGAAGAAGCGCAGCGCATTGAAGCCCGGCGTGCAGTAGATGCTGCCGCCCGATGCCAGCGACGACAGCACGGCCGCGATCAGCCCGTGGATGTGGAACAGCGGCATGATGTTGAGGCAGCGGTCATCGGCCGTCAGGCCAAGCGTCGCCCCGATATGGGCTGCCGAGGCGGCGATGTTGGCATGGCTGAGCGGCACCAGTTTTGGACGCGATGTCGTGCCCGACGTGTGCAGCAGAAGCGCGATGTCGCCATCCCCCGCCATGTCAGGCGTCGCCTGCGGACCGATAGCCGCGCCCTCGATGGTGAAACTCCCGGCAGCCGGCGAAACGACAAGCCTGAGCACGCCGATGCCGAGCCGCTCGGCCACAGCAACCGCCGGGCCGGTTTCGTTCTCCGCAACAAGGATCGCCTTGGCGCCGATGTCGGTGAGATAAAAATCGAACTCGTCTGCGCGATAGGCAGGATTGAGCGGCGCCGTCGAGGCGGTAGTGGCCACCGCGACGAAGGCTGTGGCCATCTCCGGCCCGTTAGGCAGCACGATCGCCACCCGGTCGCCGCGCCCGATGCCGAGCGCATGCAGCCGCTCGGCTGTGGCCTTGATCAGGCTGCGCAGCTCGCCATGGGTGAGCGTCGCCCTGTCCGGCGCCAGGATTGCCGGAGCATCATCGGTGCCGGCGACGAGGCGGCGGGAAAGGGTTTTTGAATTCGTGCTCATGGTCACCGACTATGTTTCAAACGACTGGTGATGGAAGCCCAACGGACGTTGGCGCCGCCCCTCATTGCCCTGCCGGGCATTTCTCCCCGTATAGTGACGGGGAGAAAGGGCTGGCCGCAACGCCGGTCTTTCTTTTCAACGTTGGCAATTGGCGAAACCATCGACGACAGCGCCCCTCTCCCGTCACTATACGCGGAGAGGATGCCGGCAGGCAGGCAGCGCCAACTGTTGGAATGTGATTCTCCACCTCAATATCCAAGCGCCATCCCGTCCTTGCGCGGATCGGAGGCGCCGGTGAGCGTGCCCTTCTCCCAGTCGATCAGCACCGCTTGCCCGCCGCCGAGCGGGTGGTGCGGCTCGGCTACGCGATGGCCGCGCTTGCGCAGGCCTTCGAGCGCCTCGGCCGGAACGTTGCGTTCAGCCTCCACCATGCCGTCATTATAGAACACCCTTGGCGCGTCGAGCGCCTGCTGCGGGTCCATGCCGAAATCGATCATGTTGGTCAAAAGATGCACATGCCCGAATGGCTGGTAGCCGCCGCCCATGACGCCGAACGGCATCACCACGCGGCCGTTCCTGGTCGCCATGCCGGGCATGATCGTGTGCATCGGCCGCTTGCCGGGCGCAATGGCGTTCGGATGCGCAGGGTCGAGGCGGAAGCTCGAGCCACGGTTCTGCAGCACGACCCCGCTCTTCGGACCGACGACGCCGCTGCCGAAGGAATAATAGGTCGAGTTGATGAAGGAGACCGCGTTGCGGTCGCGGTCGACGATCGAGATGTAGACCGTGTCGCTGCCCGGCAGGTCCAGGCGCGGCAGATGCGTCATGGCGCGGTCCCTGTGGATCTCGGCGCGCAGCCGGTCGGCATAGGCGGCGGAAAGGAGCTGTTTTGTGGGCACATGAACCTGGTCTTGGTCGCCGAGGTAACGGTCGCGATCCTGGTATGCCAGGCGCCCGGCCTCGATCTCCAGATGCAGCCGCTCGGCGCCGTTTGGATCGAGTCCGCCGAGCTTGAAGCCCGACAGCACGTTCAGCATCAAAAGCGCCGTCAGCCCCTGATTGTTCGGGGGCATCTGGTGGATGTCGTAGCCGCCATAGGTGGCGCTGACCGGCGCCACATAGTCCCCTTTGGTCGCGGCGAAATCCTCGTGCGAATGCAGCCCGCCCAGTTCGTTGAGCCGGCGCACCATGTCGTCGGCGACCGCCCCTTCGTAGAAGCCGGCGCGGCCCTGCTTGGCGATTGTCCGCAAGGTGGCGGCGAGTTCCGGCTGGCGGTGGATGTCGCCGGCCCTCGGCGCCTTGCCGCCCGGCAGGAAGATGCGCGCGGCATGCTCGTCGGCCGACAGGTCGGTCTCCGGCTCGGCCCAGTCGAAGGCGACGCGGTCATGCACGACATAGCCGTTCTCGGCATAGTGGATGGCCGGCGCCAGCGCCTCGGCCAGGCTTTTGCGGCCATGGTCTTGCAGGAGCCGGCTCCAGGCATCGACAGCGCCCGGTACGGTCACCGCGTGCGGTCCCTGCTTCGGAAGCTCGTCGAAGCCCTTGTCGAGATACCAGTCGACGGTGGCGCCCGCAGGTGCGCGGCCCGAACCGTTGAAGGCCAGCACGTCGCCTTGTCCCTTCGGGCAGTAGAGCACAAAGCAATCGCCGCCAATGCCGGTCGACTGCGGCTCGACCACGCCCTGCACGGCGGCGGCGCAAACGGCGGCGTCCATGGCATTGCCGCCGGCGCGCAGCATGTCGATCGCGGCAAGGGTCGCAAGCGGATGCGATGTCGCGGCAATCGCTTGGCTGGCACGAACCGGCGAGCGGCCGGGAAACTGGAAATCACGCATTCTGTCTTTGTATCCCCTGGTCTGATGGATGCGACGCTGCCGCCATGACGTAACACGACACCGCAACGGATCGCTTCGGCTTCTCGACACTGCGCATTTCGCCAATTCTCCTCGTTACGCCAGACGCGTATCAGGCTCGGACCCGATAAGGCGTGAGCCAGGTTTCCAGCGCGTTCAGTGCCGAGATGATCGTGAAATTGATGGTCAGATAGATCGCGCCCGCGGCCACGAAAACCTCTACGGCGCGATAGGTCTGCGAAATAAGCCCCTGGGCGATGCCCGTCACTTCCATCAGGGTGACGATCGATGCAAGCGACGTACCCTTCACCATGAGGATGATCTCGTTGCTGTAGCTCGGTATGGCTTGGCGCAGCGCCAAAGGCAGAACGACGAGACGCAGGGTCTGGAGCCGTGTCATGCCGAAGGCAGAGGCCGCCTCGACAAGGCCGCGCGGCACACCCTGTATCGCACCCCGCAGGATTTCGCTGCCATAGGCGGCGGTATTGAGACTGAGCGCGATGATGGCGCACCAATAGGGCTCGCGAAACAGCCACCAGAGCCCAACGGCCTGAAGAGTGGGGCGGAACTGGCCGAGGCCGTAATAGATGAGGAATATCTGGACGAGCAATGGCGTGCCGCGAAAGACGGCAACGAAGGAGCGTATGGGCCAGACCAGCATCCGATGGTTTCCCTGCTGCGCCAGTGCGAGCAACAGGGCCAAGGCAAAGCCTATTCCGATCGACAGCCCCGCAAGTTGCAAGGTCAACGGCAAGCCGGAGAGAAGGGTGGGAATGATCTCTACAAAGAAGGCGAAGTCGATCATGCGTGGACCATGCCTCGCCACGCCCGTGCCTCGCCGTAGCGGAAGACCGATCCGGTCACGGCAGCGATGAGGAAATACAGCGTCGCGGCTGCTACATAGAAGACGAAGGGCTCCCGCATCGATCCCGCGCCGATCTGAGATTGCCTCATCAATTCCACCAAGCCGATCACGGATATCAAGGCCGAATCCTTGAGCACGAGCTGCCAGACATTTCCGAGACCCGGCAGGGCGTGCCGCATCAGTTGAGGCACGATGACGAGACGCAGCGATTGGAACCGGGACAGGCCGAGCGCCTTGCTGGCCTCGAACTGGCCGAGATCGACGGCGAGATACGCTCCGCGATAGACCTCGGCTTGATAGGCGCCCGAAATGATGCCGATCGCCAGGACGCCGGTCGCAAATGTCGGCAGCCCGACGAAGCCCGCGCTGCCGAAGAATTTGCCGATCTCAGTCAATGCTATGCTGCCGCCGTAGTAAAGCAGGTAGATCGTCAACAGATCGGGGACACCCCTGAACACCGTGCCATAGCCCTTGGCGACCCATGACGGCAAAGCTCTCGTGGAGAGCCGGCCTCCTGCTGCAACCGCGCCGAAGAGAGCGCCGAGCAGGAAACCGAGGACTGACAGCGCAAATGTCACGCCGGCTGCCAGCAGCAAGGCTCCGCCCCAGCCGCCCTTGCCCAGGGAAAGGATATGGAGTGTGTCCGTCATGTGAAACCTGATCGTTCAGCACGGCATCCGGCCGATCGGTTGATACCAACCGGCCGGACAGAATACATGTGGCTACTTGACCGGCGTCACGTCCGTTTTCACCCATTTTTCCGAGATGCGTTTAATGGTCCCGTCGGCAATGGCGGCGCTGATCGCGTCGTTCAGCATTTCCTTGAGCTTGGCGTCCTCCTTCCTGAGTCCCGCACCCGTTCCGGCGCCGAACAAGCCGCCGACAAAGCCCGGC
Organism: Mesorhizobium sp. LNHC221B00; assembly: GCF_000502935.1. Lineage (NCBI taxonomy): Bacteria > Pseudomonadati > Pseudomonadota > Alphaproteobacteria > Hyphomicrobiales > Phyllobacteriaceae > Mesorhizobium > Mesorhizobium sp. LNHC221B00. The sequence continues at coordinate 149,427 of NZ_AYWR01000008.1, forward strand.
CCTGCAACCGTGAAGCCCGAGAATTCGGGTTTTGCGAGCGTCGCGGCGAGCGCTGTCTTCTGAGCGAATATTGCATCGATGCGGCCTGCGGCCAGATCGAGATCGTGCTGCTCGGTCGTCTTGTACTCGCGGATCTCCACCGTGTCGCCGAAGTATTTCTTGACGAATTCGAGCATGGCCGTGGCCGCCTGGACACCGACCACCTTGCCCTTCAGCAGGGGCTTCAACTTGTCGACCGCGGCCTGGGAAGCAGCCTCATCGTCCAGTTTGAATTTCTCGGTCGAAGCGCCGAGCTTCCCCAGATCGCTGTCCTTGGCGGCTGCGAACCCGCCCGGGTCGATCGCATAGGGCTGGGTGAAGTCGATGGTATCGAGGCGTTTCGGCGTGATGAACATGCTGGCCATGATCACATCGAACTTGCCGACCTTCAGCGAAGGAATAAGTCCGTCCCAGTCCTGAGCGATGATGGTGCATTTGACCTTCATCCGCTCGCAAAGATTGTTGGCAAGTTCGATCTCCAGTCCGTCGAGCTTGCCGTCCGCGTTGGTGAAGTTCCATGGAGCGTAGGCACCCTCCGTGGCGATGGTTATGGCCTTGGGCGCGTCCTCGGCCAATGCGGTGTGCATGAAGCCGAACATGCTGAGTGCGGCCGCAACTGCGGCCAAACGACAAACTTTCATGTGGTTCCCCTATTTTGATAGGCTGATCGAGCTGTTCCTACGTCCGGCCGCATTGCCGGTTCGAGGCCATTCCTGTCCGGCCGGCGTTCGTCACCGGCTCGGTGTCACGAACTCGGCCAGCATCGGTGCTGTGCTGAGAATGTGATCCTGCATCACCTTTTCCGCTTGAAGTTCGTCGCCTGAACGCAAGGCCGCGATCACGGCGGCATGCTCCTCGCGCGCAGAATGCGGCTTGTCACAGTCGTCGAACCAGATGCGCATGTAGGGCTCTATCACCACATGCAGCGCCGCTATCTGGTGGATAAGCTTGGGCCTCCGGCTTAGCGCACAGATACGGCCATGGAATTCCTGGTGGCGGACCACCCAGTCGCTGCTGCCGCTCTGGCCCGCGCGTTCCATGCGCTCGAGCAGGCGTTCGAGTTCCTCGAACTCCTCCTCATCGATCCGGGGCATCGCCAGCCTTACGGCCAGTCCCTCCAGAACCGAGCGAATTTCGAAAATCTCGTAAAGCTCATCGACCGTCAGGCCTGCGACCACGCATCCACGATTGGGCCGCAGAACCACCAGCCCGTCGGAGGCCAGGCGCCGAAAGGCTTCCCGCACCGGCATTCGACTCATGCCGATCTCGGCGGCAATCTCCTCCGGAATAAGCCTGTCGCCCGGTTTGTAGCGGCCGAAGCGAAGGGCTCTCTGGACGTGCCTGTACGCCTCTTCCTCCGCAGTGGCGGGCATCTGTGGCTCTGCCGAAAAGGCTGCTGGCATGGGGGGGCACCTAAAAAGTATTTTTGTATCCACGTATCATCAAATCCGCATTTTATTGCATCGTCAATACCCCGGGGACGACGTTCAGAAGCCGATAACGGTGCAGTGCACCACCGGCACGATCTATTTCGGCGAGTCTTTGGGATGGTGATTGCCGAAATCAGCGGCAATGCCATGCTGCACGGCATGCTGTGCGACATCGACAAGTGTCAGCACTATGGCTGAACAGAGCTCTTGTGGCATTCCGAGATCGTCGAGGCGATCTGCGCCGGCGACGCCGGCAGCGCCTGCAGGCTGTCCCGCTCCATGCCCGAGGCTCGCGCGACAACGTGCTGCGTCCTGAGCGGCCGGTCGCCCTGAAACATCCGATCGCCGGATTGGCGATCTGCTGTTGTTGCCTGGCTGTCTATCTCAGGCCGATGCCGTTGGACGGCTTCAGCCCTTGCGTTCCTGCAAGCTGTTGCCGCCGTCGACCACCAGCAGGACGCCGTTGACATAGCTGGCGCCTTCGGAGGCCAGGAACGCGACCACCGCGGCGACCTCATCGGGCCTTCCGGCCCGCGCCGGCGGCGTTTGCAGAGCCGCCATCCGCTCCATCTCGCTCGACGCGCCGGTTTCGACCCAGCCGGGAGCCACGGCATTGACCGTGATGCCGCTTCTGGCCACTTCGAGCGCCAGCGTGCGCGTGAGGCCAACCATGCCGGCCTTGGCGGCGGAATAGGCAGATGTGCCCTCGAACGACACCAGCGGTCCGGTGACCGACGCCACATTGACGATGCGCCCATGGCCGGCTTCGACCATCGCCGGCAGAAATGCGCGGGTGACCAGGAACGCCGTCTTCAGGCTGACGTCGATGCCTCGGTCCCAGTCCGCTTCGGTCATGGCGAGAAACGCTTTGTCGACCGACGGCGATGTCAAGGAGCCCATGCCGGCATTGTTGACCAGGATGTCGACCGCGCCGGCGGCTGCCCGCAGCCGCTCGACCTCCGCTGCGCTGGTGAGGTCGGCGACCGCCGCATTGGCATCGATGCCCTCGGCGCGGAGCTCCGCCGCGCGATCGAGCACGCGTGCACTGGCGCCGGTCAAGAACACGGCATGGCCCGCATTGCCGAGCTGCCGGGCAATGGCAAAGCCGATGCCGTCGGCGGCTCCGGCGCCGGTGATTAAAGCGCGCTTGATGCTGGTGGACGTCATGGCTCAATCAGCTCCGCTGGGTTTCGTCGCGCACAGCCGGACAGCGGTGGTCGCGATCGCCGAACCATATAGTCCATGGAAAAAGATTTGACGCCCCGAGCGGTGAGCATCAAGCCAACTCTCATTTCTTCTGCCGGAATTTCGAATGGCAAGCCGAACAATCCTGCAGGATGAGATGCAATAGATGTTCCGCCGGCAGCTTGGCCGGATCGGCCTGCGCGGTGTCTGGCCGCTTGCCGAGCAGGCTGCCGCCATCCATCGGCAGACCCGCTCCCATCCGCATGTCATCACTGATTTCGGCCGGGGCTTTGTCGGCCTTGGCGGCGAGTGCCGAGGCGAGCTTGCCGATATGGCGGGCAAGCGCTTCGAACTCCGGCCTCGCCTGGTCGATCTCCACCCTGGCGCCAGACGGCGCGCCCAGCGTGCCGGCCGGGAATTCAGCGAGTAGGGCAGGGCTGGTGTGGGCGCTGAGCGCATCGGCCGCCGCCTTGAACCTGCCGGCATCATACTCACGCTTGCCGTCGAACATCTCGGCGATGGTTCTTGCCGCCGCCGCCATCGCCTTCATGGAGGTTTGGCGGGCGGCCACGGTCGCATTGCTCGAGGCCGGCGCCATGGATGAGCAGAGAACCATCCAGCCGGCAAGCGCCAGCGTCGCCGCTCCGGGCGCTATGCCGGCCCTCATGCCCGCACGTCGAGCACGCCCATCATGCCGAGTTGCTCGTGCTCCAGGATGTGGCAGTGATACATGCGCCGGCCGGGCTGCTCCTGGCGCAACAGAAGCCGCACCGTCTCGCCACGCGCCACGTTGACGGTGTCCTTCCACGCAACGAAAGGTGGCTTGGAGACCTTGCCGTCGCGCTCCTGCTCGACCACCTGGAACTGCGTGCCGTGGACATGGAACGGATGGTCCATGTCGGCCTGGTTGACGATTTCCCACAGCTCCGTCTCTCCGGCTTTTGCGACGATGTCGATACGCGCCATGTCGAAGGCCTTGCCGTTGATCAGGAAGCCCATCTCCATGCCGGTTGCGTTCATCGCCATGATTTCGGCGAAGACGAGACGCCGGCTGACAGCAGGGGCGGAGAGCGGAGCGATCGGCCGCAATCGCGTGGGCAGCGGCGGCATCGCTGCTCCCGGCGTTTCCGAGACATCGACCGTCAGCAGCGTCAGACCAGCATCGGCCGGGCGGCCTGCGCCCATCCAGCCGCGATCATAGTCCAGCGTGCCCAGGGTAGCGGAACCGGACCTGTCGAAGGCGACGACGAGCTCGATCCGCTCGCCCGGGCTGAGCAGGATCTCGTCCGCCGCCACCGGCGTCTCGATGAGCCCGCCATCCGTTCCCACGATTGTCATCGCCGCGCCTTCGAAGGCGAGCTTCAGGAAGCGCGCATTGGTGGCGTTGTAGAAGCGCAGCCGCCGCCTGTCGCCCTTTGCAACGGCAAGCCTCGGGTTCCTCTGGCCATTGACCAGCACCTGGTCGCCGACGCGGCCGTTCATCAGGTCGGTCATGGTGTTGCCGGGAATCGAGCCGTCGGCGGCCAGCCGCAGATCGGTCAACATCAGCACCATGTCGCCATATTCGGCCGGAACAGGGTCGGCTTTCGATTTGACCACGAAGGCGCCGGCCAGGCCGCGATAGACCTGTTCGGCCGTCCTGCCGTGCGGATGGGGGTGATACCAGTAGGAGCCGGCGCTGCCTTCCGGCAGGTCGAAGGCGTAGACGCGATCGGCGCCCGCCGCAACCGGGTCCATCGGATTGCCGTCCTGGTCGGCCGGCACCGGCATGCCGTGCCAGTGGATAGTGCTTGCCTCGCTGTCGATCCGGTTGGCGAAGATGATCTCGACCCGGTCGCCCTCGAAGGCCTCGATCAGCGGCCCCGGGCTCGACCCGTTATAAGCAAGAATGGGCGTTTCCAGCCCCTCGGCGAAGCGCGCGACGGCAGCCTCCGCCGTCAGCTTCGCCTTGAACATGCTGGGCCGGGCGGCCTCGTTTGCAAGCAACGGCAGCGCACGCAACGCCTCACCCTCTGGCAGCATGATGGCGCCTTGCGTCATGGCGTCCATATCGTGGCCGCTCATCTCCATGCCGGGCATGGTGGACATGTCATCCATTTTCATCTGCGCGAGCGCGCGCGGGCTCGCCAGGACCGTTGCCAGACCTGCCGCCAGAAAACCGCGTCGATGCATTTTTCGCTCCTCTATGTCGAGGCAAAGGGCCTCACCATACGACTTGCCGACGCTAAACGTTCCAGTGGCGGGAAGGTCAAGCGGGATCGACGGTTCGGCGTTGGAATTTGCAGCCGAGGGATCGCAATGGCTTCGGCCGCGTTCATCCCAACGACTGATACAACCTGCCGTTTCATCGACAAGCGCGAGAATCCCGACCATGCTCATCCAACCGATCGACTATTTTCTTGTCGCCTGGTTCACGCTCGCCCTGGCCTCGACCCTCTATGTCGGCTTCGACCAGTACCGCAACAATCCCGAGCCGGTGGTGATGAAATGGGGCTTCATCCTGGTGACGCTCTATATGGGTCCGCTCGGCCTGCTGCTTTATGTGCTGGCCGACAAGGAGCCGCGACCCGGCGAGCACGAGGCCTTCACCCGCACGCTTTGGAAGCAGGGTGTCGGCTCGACCATCCATTGCGTCGCCGGCGATGCGACCGGCATCATTCTGGCCGCCGTCATCACGGCGGCACTCGGCCTGCCGATGTGGCTCGATCTCATCGTCGAATATCTCGCCGGCTTTGCCTTCGGCCTGTTCATCTTCCAGTCGCTGTTCATGAAGTCGATGATGGGTGGCAGCTATTGGGAGAATGTGAGGAAGAGCTTCCTGCCGGAATTCATCTCGATGAATTTCATGATGGCCGGCATGGCACCGGTCATGAGCTTCCTCATGATGGGCCGTGACATGCGCGCCATGGAGCCGACGGAGCTGCTGTTTTGGGGCGTGATGTCGATCGGCGTCATCGCCGGCTTCGCGCTTGCCTATCCCGCCAATGTCTGGCTGGTCGCGCGCGGCCTGAAGCATGGCCTGATGACCGAGCGCTCAAATCAGGGCGCGGCTGGCGGGCACGAGCATCACCAGAAGGGACACAAATCGGCTTCCGGCAAGGACAGCGCCGGCCATGGCATGCGCTCGGACGCCACCACTCCGCAGATTGCCGCGCTCGGCGTGGTGTCGGCGATTGCGTTGGCGCTTGGCATGGCCGCGCCGGCGAACTGGCTGAACCTGACATTATCGGCCCGCGATGTCGGCGGTGTGATCATGCCGCAAGGCATGATCATGGATCGCGACACGCCGGCGGACGCCATGCGCGATATGGCGGCGACCTCGCCGCGGCTCGTCACCGCCTCCTACGGCCTGGCGGCAAAAGGCGACCAGGATCTGCCGTTCCGCATGGAAAACGGCGTCAAAGTGTTCGAACTCAGGCCATCGGTGGTGCGCTGGCAGATCCTGCCGGACGTTGCGGTCGACGCCTATGCCTATAACGGTCAGATCCCGGGGCCGCGCATCCATATTCGCCAGGGTGACCGCGTCCGCATCAACCTCACCAACGGCCTGCCGGAGGAAACCACGGTGCATTGGCACGGGCTGATCCTGCCCAACCAGATGGACGGGCCGGCCGAGATCACGCAAAAGCCGATCGAGCCCGGACAGACCTATTCCTACGAGTTCACGGCCACCCAGCATGGCACCTACTTCTACCATCCGCATGCCAAGCCCGACCGGACCCAGGCGCTCGGCCTTTATGGCGCGCTGATCATCGATCCCGCCAACCCCGCCGACGAAGTGGCGGCGGACCACGACTATGTCGTCGAGCTCCAAGAGTGGCTGGTGCGGGAGGGGCTGACCTATCCGTCGATGCCGATGGATGGCGGCATGCCCAATTTCTTCACCATCAACGGCAAGGCGTACCCTGCGACCGACACGATCCGCATGAAGGTCGGCGAGACGCTCAAGGTGCGTTTCATCGGCACCAACAACGGCTTCATCCACCCCATGCACATCCATGGCGGGCCGTTCGAGGTGGTCGCCCGCGACGGCGAGACTATCCCTGCCGCCGCACGCTTCCTTGCCGACACCATCAATGTCGGGCCTGGCCAGCGCTATGACGTGGTCTGGAAGGCACAGCGCCCCGGCAAGTGGCTGATCCATTGCCATATCCCGCACCACACGACGAACAACAATGTCGAGGACAAGGGCGGCGGCGGACTGATGACTGTCATCGAGGTAGGCTGACGGGGGCTAACCGCAAGTCACAGATCGCTTCACCGATGCCGCGATTTTTGGCGCCGCTCGAAAGGACCCGATGGGCCAGTCGTAGCCGCGTCGTCATATCGCTCAGCGCGGCCCGTTGAGATGCGCAGACGATAGTCGAGGAGAGAGGGGCCGCCCTCTCTCCCCAAGTTCCTACGGACGAACGCGGATAACCGTCTTTCCCGCACGCCGCTCGGTCGAGTTGAAGGTGGCGACGGCGTCATCCAGGCTCGAGACCTTGCCGATATTCGTCCGCAGTCGTCCGTTCCGGATGCGCTGAACGATCTCCCAAAGCTGGCCGCGATCAGCCTCGACGACGAAGTCAACCGTCAGGCCATCTGCAGGTCGAATATCCGTCGGTCCGACGACCGTCACAAGCGTTCCTCCGGCCCGGATCAGGGCTGCGGACCGCTTCTGGATATCGCCGCCGATGACGTCGAACACCAGATCGACGCCGCCAACCTCCTCTAGTTTGTCGTTGTCGAGATCGACGAATTCATTCGCGCCGAAGTCGAGCGCCTTCTGGCGGTCGGCGGCGCGTCCGGTGCCGATGACATGGGCTCCGGCCTCCCTTGCAAGCTGCGTCACCATCGAACCGACGGCACCGGCCGCGCCGTGCGCGAGCACGCTTTGCCCCGCCTGAAGGCGGCCATGTTGGAACAGCCCCTGCCACGCGGTCAGGCCGGAGATCGGCAGGCTCGCACCCACCGTGAAGTCGACGTCGCCGGGCAGCGGCGCGAGATTGCGTGCCTCCATGGCGACATACTCGGCGAGCGTGCCGTCGCGATGCCAGTCGGCGAGGCCGAACACTCGCTGACCGATTGACAGTCCCGTGGTGCCGTAGCCGAGCGCAGTGACCACACCGGCTAGCTCATGGCCGAGGATCGATGGCGTCCGGTCACGGAAGGCTCGATCGGCCCAGGTCGAAGGCCACTCCAGTTCGGTGTTGACGAATCCCGCCGCATGAACCTCAACCACGACATCGTTTATTGCCGCCTGCGGCTCGGGCCGCTGCACCAGCTTCATGCCGGCCGTTCCTGCAGCCTGATCCGTTGCTACGATCGCTTTCATGGGAATTGTCTCCTCAGTGATTTGTTGGTTCGGGGTAATTTATCGCTCTGGTTCCGGCCAGCCTACCGGTGATGATGAAGGTCACGGCCGCGTCGGTGATCGCGGACTGATTCCAGGCGATCGGACGCAGCCGTGCCTTGGCTTCCGGCGAGCGTACGTCGACGAAGCGCCAGTTCTGCAGGTGGAAGGATGTCGGCGCGGACGTGCCGATGCGCACCAGATCGCGGATTTGAACGGTCAGCATTGCAGTGGGGTCGTAGTACTTCGCGGCACTGCGGCTCAGGATGTTTCGATGACGACGTTCGTCGCGAAAGTGTTTTCGCTCTTCCCGGTCTCCCGGAAGATTTCGGCGGCTACACGGGTCGCTGGTCCGGTGGTGGCGCGGCTGATGCAGTTCATTGGATGGCTCCCTTATCAAGTGATTGCGGAGCCTAATCTACGGGGGCGAGTGAGAATTTCGAGACTGAATTAGCTCAGTATGATGCGCAAAAGGATCATGATGGGCTTTTCAGATCCCAGGTCGCGCGTCTTGCTCGCCATTGTGCGCCAGTCGCCGCCATTCCCCCGGTGTCATCCCCATCCTCTCGGCAAACACACGCCGAAATGCCGAAACGGATTGATACCCGACCGTCTCGGCCACGGCCTCGGTGCTGATCGCTGGCTTCTTCAACTCGTTGGCGGCCAGACTCATGCGGAGATCGGTCAACAAATCGAGGGCGGAGCAACCTAGCCTGTCCCGAAAGTGCCTCATGAATGTGGCCCGCGACATGCCGCACATGCCCGCTAAATCAGGCAGTTTCCAAGACCGCGCTGGGTCAGCGAACATCGCCGCAATTGCTGGTGCCAACCGCGGATGACTGGCCAGGGCCAACAAGCCTTCGGGCGCTTTCTCGGCTTCGCTCGCCGAGCGCAGTACCAAGGTGAATAGGGCCGAAGAAAGTGCGTCGAGAATAGCCCGTCCTCCCGCTCTGTCACCGGCGGACTCCATTCGCATCAGCCTCACCAGGCTGGCCAGTTGGTTGGAAGCGGAGCCGATGCTCTCGTCCCCATGGCCGTCCATAGAACGCGTCACAAGATTCGTGGGCAGGTAGTTACGGATCAATCGATCATGGGGTGGCGCGACGAAAAACCGCCCACACAGCAGATCGAGTTGCTCACCCTGGCCATCGTTCTCGCTCAACATCCATCCGGCAGAGCCTACGCTTTCGTGTGGACGGATGGGCGTTTGGCCGCTGCCGTCATGCAGCACATGCGCCGCACCGTGCGGCAGCAGAACGATGTCTCCGCTCAGCAGCTCCCTTGCCGTTCTCGTCTCCGGATCCTCTAAAATGGCCCGGCCCTTGACGATGACGTGGTAAGGGATCTCGTTCGCCGCTGCCCGGCCCCAGGTAACACGCCACGGCGCACCGTAGGCGCAGCGGACCTCGAGCTGGCCGGTAACGGTGATCATTTGCAAGAGATGGCTGAGCCAGTCCACTTCAGACATTGGACCTCGAAAACCGGAAATGGTGAAACATCTTATCGCAATTGTGCATCGGTTCTACTTGTCGACCACGTTTCCAAACCTGGCTTTCATACCGGGCCTAGATCGTGAGCGAGCCACCGAGCGCCCCATGATCGGAACAAGGGGCCTGTATCCCGTCGCGCAAAACCGCTTCAGATTGCCGATTTGAAACGGCGCAATTTGGTTAAGCCTGGAGATAAATGGCGCGCCCGAAGAGATTCGAACTCCTGACCCCCAGATTCGTAGTCTGGTGCTCTATCCAGCTGAGCTACGGGCGCGCATCAGGCCGTGTTTTCAACGACCCAGCGATCCGATCCTGAGGACCGGCCGCGAATGTGTGCAGTTCCCTAGCGACTGAATTTGCGAAAAGCAAGTCGATCCGGCAAAAGTTTTGTCGCAGGCATGTCATCTGGCGATGGCGGCTCGGATCCCGACGCTCGAGGCAGCCGCGAAGTCGGTGCGATTCCGGGCTGGACGGAAAGTCTCGGGGAAGATCAGGGAAAGGATCGGGCTCGAAAGGCAAGCGCCCCCGGGGAAGGCAGTGCGGAAGACCTCAGGCCGGGCGACGCAGGCTGCCGCGGGCCTGGTCGAGCCGCACCGGCTGGTCGGGGATGGTGACCGAGAATGTCGTGCGGCCGCCGATCGACTCCACCAGTTCCACCGTGCCGCCATGCGCCCGGATCAGTTCGTGCGCGATGGCCAGGCCAAGCCCGGTGCCGCCGCTGCGCGCCGAGCCGCGGAACGCCGCGAACAGGTTCTCGCGCGCCTTCGCCGGCAGGCCGGGACCGGTGTCGGTGACGACGATGCGGCTGACGCTGCCCATGCGTTCGGCCGAGACCGCCAGCCGGCGCACCACCGCGCTCTCGGTGTCCGCCGCCATCGCCTGCACCGAATTGCGGCAAAGATTGGTGAGCACCCGGAACAACTGGTCGGAATCGGCGTCCACTTCGAACGCCGCCTCGACGGCGTTGATGAACTCGATGCCTTGTCCGATGTCGAGCAGGCCGTGCACGTCCTCGACCAACTGGTACAGCCGCACCCGGCGGCGCGAAGGCGGCGGCTCTTGCGTGCGGCCATAGGCCAGCACGCCTTCGGAATAGGAGACGGCACGGTCGAGCGCGCGCAAAAGCTTCGGCGCGAAGGCCTGCACGGTTGGGTCCCTGACCTGGCGCAGGCGGTCCGACATCAACTGCGCCGAAGCCAGGATGTTGCGCATGTCATGGTTGATCTTCGATACGGCAAGGCCTAGGTCGGCAAGGTGCTTCTGCTCGGAGAGCATCTTTTGCAGCCGCTCCTGCATCTGCGACAGTTCGCGTTCGGCAACGCCGATCTCATCGGCGCGGGCGGCGGGGCGGATGATGCGCCCGGGATCGTCCGGAGCCTCGGAGAAGGACAGCATCGAGCGCGTCATGGTGCGGATCGGCCCGATCATGATCAGGTCGATGGCGGCGTAGACCAGCATGGCCGTGAACAGCGAGATCAGCAGCGAGACGAAGGCGACATTACGCGAATATCTCAGCATCGCATGGCGCAGGCTGTAGTCCGGCATGATCAGCTCGAATTCCTTGTCGCTGTCGCCGACCGGCCCGAAAACGCGAAGCATCCGGTCGCCGCCGAAGAACAGCGTGTCCAGCGCGCCGGTCATACCCTTGACCATGCCGACGCTGGCGAGGTCGATGTGCTCGTCCACCTGCGGCGGCATGTCGGCGACCACCAGGAGCCGCGAGACGCCGCCATCGCGCACCGCGATCGCCTTGGCGCCGATCGCCATCAGAACGTCGTTCTGGGCCGTGCGCGACAGCGAGGTCGACTCGCCCTGCACCAGCACGATCGAGACGGCGGCGGCCGTACTCAGCCGCTCCTTGAGCCAGCTCAGCCGGTAGCTGGCGATCCAGGGCAGGAAGATGAGCACTTCGGCCAGCAGCACGAAAACGATGGTCAAAAGCAGCAGTTTCGTGGACAGGCCGCGCGACAAAGGCACCGTGCGGACGCCGGCTGGCGCTGTTCCGGTCCCTTCTCCCGCTTGCGTGGCTTCGCTCATGTAACCCTGTCTTCACAATCACTTGATCAGCCAAGATTAGGCGATCAAGGCTTTTTTGCCAATTTATCCTTTGGCCGGAACATTAAATTGCCGTCATAAAACCTACGTCCTTGGCGCGACGACCCCGGATTGACTTCCAAAACCCTTCTTTCTATAAGCCCGCTCACGCTCGGGCCATTCGTCCCGGCGCGGTTTCGATCGCGCCAAAGCCGGCCCGGCAAAGCTCCTGTTACAGAGTGACAGAATCAAGAAGGGCCGCACCCCGCGGTATTAAAACAAATGAAGCGTACCTACCAACCGTCTAAACTCGTCCGCAAACGTCGGCACGGCTTCCGTGCCCGCATGGCCACCAAGGGTGGTCGTGGCGTTGTCGCAGCTCGCCGCAACCGCGGCCGCAAGCGGCTCAGCGCCTAAGCGAGACGAGATCGTTGCCCGCAACCGGCAAGCCAGTGGGGGTCAATCCCAAGCGGCTTCTGAAACGCGCGGAATTCCTGGCCGTCCGCCGTGGTGAAAAGCGCCGCGGGCGGTTTTTCCTCGTCGAGGTCCTCGACCGCGGCGACGGCGGCGTGCCGCGTGTCGGCTTCACCGTCACCAAGAAGGTCGGCAACGCCGTTGTGCGCAACCGCGTCAGGCGGCGGCTGAAAGAAGCCGTCCGCGTCCATGCCGCAGATGACATGATGCCCGGCAATGACTATGTCATCGTCGGGCGCGACGATGCACTGCGCGCCCCGTTCGGCCAGTTGAAGGCCGAACTCTCCCGCCGATTTCGCGGAACACGATAGGCCAAGGGCTCTCGATGGAAAACAACCGGAACTTCTTCATCACCATCGCGCTGTCGGTGCTGATCCTGACTTTGTGGCAGGTTTTCTACATGAACCCGCGCGTCGAGCAGCAGCGCGAGGCCGCCAAGATCGAGCAACAGCGCGTCGAGGAGCAGAAGAAGGCGGCCGAGGCCGCCAATCCAGGCGCTGCGACACCAGCGCCGGCCCCAGGCACCATTCCCAACGCGCCCGGCGGCGACGCCGTCACCGCGGCCGGCCGCGATCAGGCGCTGGCCGCTTCGAAGCGCGTCAAGATCGACACGCCGAGCCTCGAGGGCTCGATCAACCTGACCGGCGCGCGCCTCGACGACCTCAAGCTCAAGCACTACACCGAGACCGTCGACAAGAATTCACCCGAGATCGAACTGCTCAACCCGCAGGCGCTGCCGACCGGCTATTTCGCCGAGATCGGCTTCGTCGGTAACGACAAGACCGGCGCGGTGCCGGGTGCCGACACGGTGTGGAGCGTGGAAGGCAATCCGACGCTGAGCCCGTCGACGCCGGTGACGCTTACCTACACCAACGACAAGGGCCTGACCTTCAAGCGCGTCTTCTCGGTCGACGCCAACTACATGTTCACGGTCACGGACACGGTGCAGAATTCCGGCACCAGCGCGGTATCGCTGTTCAACTATGGCCGCGTCACGCGCTACGACAAGCCGGCCGTCGCCAGCACCTATGTGCTGCATGAAGGCCTGATCGGTGTTACCGGCACCGAGGGCCTTGCCGAATACAAATACGCCAAGATCGAATCCGAAAAGCAGGTCACTCCGGGCAAGTCGACCGATGGCTGGCTCGGCATCACCGACAAATACTGGGCCGTCACCCTGGTGCCGACCGAGAAGCAGCCGTTCCAGCCGCGCTATGCCTTTTTCGAGGATGGCCGGCACCGCTACCAGTCCGACTTCCTCACCGATGCGATCAATGTCGATGCCGGCCAGTCCGCGACCGTCGAGACGGAGATCTTCGCCGGCGCCAAGGAAGTGGCCAAGATCAACGCCTACGAGGCGGACCGTCACATTCGCCAGTTCAACCTGGTGATCGACTGGGGCTGGTTCTATTTCATCACCAAGCCGATGTTCTGGCTGATCGACACGCTCTACAAATTCTTCGGCAATTTCGGCCTGGCGATCCTCGCCACCACGATCATCGTCAAGGCGCTGTTCTTCCCGCTCGCCAACAAATCCTATGCGTCGATGGCGAACATGAAGAAGGTGCAACCCAAGATGCTCGAGATCCGCGAGAAATACGCGGACGACAAGATGAAACAGCAGCAGGCGATGATGGAGCTGTACAAGACCGAGAAGATCAATCCGCTCGCCGGCTGCTGGCCGGTGGCGCTGCAGATCCCGGTCTTCTTCTCGCTCTACAAGGTGCTCTACATCACCATCGAGATGCGCCACGCGCCGTTCTTCGGCTGGATCCAGGATCTGGCCGCGCCCGATCCGACCTCGATCTTCAACCTGTTCGGGCTCGTTCCGATCACGCTGCCGCACATGCTGATGATCGGCGTCTGGCCGCTGATCATGGGCGTCACCATGTTCCTGCAGATGCGCATGAACCCAACGCCGCCGGATCCGACGCAGGCCGCGATCTTCACCTGGATGCCTGTCATCTTCACCTTCATGATGGCGGGTTTCCCGGCGGGTCTCGTCATCTACTGGGCCTGGAACAACACGCTGTCGATCCTCCAGCAGGGCCTGATCATGAAACGCCAGGGCGCCAAGATCGAGCTGTGGGACAATCTGGTCGCGCTGTTCCGGAAGAAACCGTCACCGGCGGAGTAGCCGGCCTCCAAAAAAGCCGAAGAGAAGATCTCTCTTCTCGAAAAGCCCGGTTCGCCCGGGCTTTTTCTTTGGGCAAATATCTGTTCACGTTCCCGTGATCGGCGAAACTGCAAGCGGTCGCGGGGCGTGACTGCGTGTGCATTTCCAAAGGCTATCAATTCCGATCAGCCCTCACCCGGAGGAAGACCACATGCGCTTGCCGTCATTCAGGATCATCGCCCTTTCCGCACTCGTCGCTGGCGCGGCAATTGCCGCCCCGGCCTATGCCAAGAACCCGACAGTCGGCGGCGCGCCGATGTACGCCACCAAGAACATCGTCGAGAACGCCGTCAACTCGAAGGACCACACGACGCTGGTCGCCGCCGTCAAAGCGGCTGGCCTTGTCGAAACGCTGCAGGGCGCCGGCCCGTTCACCGTCTTCGCGCCCACCAACGAAGCCTTCGCCGCGCTGCCGGCCGGCACCGTCGAAACGCTGCTCAAGCCCGAGAGCAAGGACCAGCTCACCAAGGTGCTGACCGCGCATGTCGTGGCCGGCAAGATCTCCGGCAAGGACATGATGGCCAAGGCCAAGGCGATGGGCGGCAAATATGAGATGAAGACCGTCTCCGGCGACACGCTCACCGCCGAGGTCAGGAAGGGCAAGCTCTACATCATCGACGAGTCCGGCGGCGAGGCCAAGGTGACGATCGCCGACGTCAACCAGTCGAACGGCGTCATTGATGTCGTCAACAAGGTGCTGTTGCCGAAGTAACGGCCCTGGCGAAGGGGATCAGGCAGGTCCGTGGGGCTTTCTCGGGCCTGCCGTCTCCACCTCGTGACGAGCTCCATATTTCCTGGGAAGCCGTATCGGCAATGGACCGGAGTCCAGCAGTCCCACGCAGGGCTCCGGTTTCTTTTGGTCTCATGTGATCGCACGGGTCCGGAGTTCCGGACCGCCTGCGAGAATCATTCCATGACGGCGCTGTGGTCGACCTTGGCCGGTGTCGCGGGCTTGCGCAGCAGGAGAACCAGCGGGATGGCGGCAAGCGACAGGATCATCATCAGCTTGAAGTCGTTCATATAGCTGATGATCGTCGCCTGCAGCGTCACCACGCCGTCGAGCGCCGCGCGGCCGGCCGCGCTGTAGGGGTTCATCGCCTGGAAGATCGCCGGATTGCCGAACGCCTGGTTGAAAGGCGTCACATAGGTGGCGATGTTGGCGTGGTTGATCTGCACGTTCTGCGTCAAGAGCGCGGTGACCACCGATATGCCGACGCTGGAACCGATGTTGCGCGACAAATTGTACAAGCCCGTGCCCTCCGCGCGCCGCTCGGGCGCCAGCGTGGCGAAGGTGATGGTGGTCAGCGGCACGAACAGGAAGCCAAGCCCGGCGCCCTGGACGAAACCGGTGCTGACGATCGTCCATTGCGAGACGTCGGGGGTCCAGCCGGTCATGTCGTACATCGCCCAGGCGGTGATCAGCAGGCCGATCAGCAGCAGCCAGCGTGTATCGACCTTGCCGATCAGCTTGCCGACCAGGAACATGCACGCCATGGTGCCGAGGCCACGCGGCCCCATGACGATGCCGGCCGTCACCACCGGATAGCCCATCAGCGTCTGCAGATAGGGCGTCATCAGCGCTAGCGAGGCCAGGTAGGTGATGCCGATGATGAAGATGAAGATCATGCCGACGGCGAAATTCCTGTCGAGGAACAGCCTCGGGTTCACGAAGGTGTTTTTGGCGGTGAAGGTGTGGACGAGGAAGATGTAGAAGGCCGACGCGCAGATCAGCGCCTCGACGATGATCTCGGATGACGAGAACCAGTTGAGCTGCTCGCCGCGGTCGAGAAACATCTGCAGCGCGGCGATGGTTATGCTGAGCATGCCGAAGCCCAGCCAGTCCAGCCTGGTCTTGATGTCCAGCTTGGTTTCCTGGACGAACATCGACACGCCGGCGAAAGCCAGCGCACCGATCGGCACGTTGATGTAGAACACCCAGCGCCAGGAAACATTCTCGGTCAGCCAGCCGCCGATGACCGGCCCCAGCACCGGTCCGACCATCACCGAGACTCCGAAGAGCGCCATCGCCGAGCCGCGCTCCTCGACGCTGTAGATGTCGAGCAGAATGCTCTGCGACAGCGGCACCAGCGCCGCGCCGAACAGGCCTTGCAGCAGGCGGAAGCCGACGATCTGCGGCAGCGACTGCGCGAAGCCGCACAGCACGGAGGCGACCACGAAGCCGGTGATCGAGGTCAAAAGGATGCGTTTGCGGCCGAAGCGGTTGGCAAGGTAGCCCGACGGCGGCGTCATCACGGCGGCCGCCACGATGTAGGAGGTCAGCACCCAGTTGATCTGGTCGGCACTCGCCGAAACGCTGCCCTGGATATAGGGCAGCGCGACGTTGGCGATGGTCGTGTCCAGCGCCTGCATGATGACGGCCAGGATCACGCAGGCGGTGATGGCGCCGCGATTGGCGACCACCGCTGTGCCACCCGTCGCGGACGCGCTGGTCATGACTTTTGTCCGAACCGGCCGATGAGGTCGGTCACGAAGTCCGGCAGCCCGCGCGCATGGCCGGTGTCGATGCCGACCACGACGCTCATACCGCCGCGCAGCGGCGGCTTGCCCTGGGGATCGTCCACCGTCACGCGCATCGGGATGCGCTGCACGACCTTGACCCAGTTGCCGGTGGTGTTCTGCGCCGGCAGCAGCGAGAAGCTCGACGACGAGGCGGGGCTGATCGAGGCCACCGTGCCGTGCCACACGGCGCCCGGATAGGTGTCGACGCTGATCGTCGCCGTCTGTCCCGGCCGCACATAGGTCAGCTCGGTCTCCTTCGGCTCCGCCTCGATCCACAGGTCAGTTTGCGAAATCAGGCTGAAGGCCGGCTGCGAAGCCGGCAGGTACTTGCCGACCTGCAGCGCGTCGACATTGGTGACGATGCCGTCGAACGGCGCCTTGACGATGGAATCGGCAAGGTTGCGCTGGGCGTCGTCCACGCCCGACTGGGCCTGCAGGTAGAAGGGGTTCTTCTCCACGGGCTGGTTGGCGTCGCCGCCAAGCTGGGCAAGCGTCGCCTGTGCCTGCGCCTTGGCGACAGCCACCTTCTGGCGGGCGGCGACGAGGTCGTGCTGGGCGCTGTCGAAACTCGCCTTGGAGGCGGTCGAGGTCTTGAGCAGGTCTTGCTGGCGCTGGAAGGCGGACTCGTAATAGGGAATGTCGGCCTGCGCCTGTTCGATTTGCGACAGCGATTGCTGGCAGCTGGCCTGCAGGGTCAGCACCTGGTTGCGCACGGTCCCGAGCTGGGCCTGGGCGGCGGCGAGAGCGGTCTCGAAGGAGGCTGGCCTCAGGCGGAACAGCACCTGCCCTTTTTTCACCGCCTCATTCTCGTGGACGTTTATGTCTTGCACCGTGCCGGAAACGTCGGTGGACACGCCGAGCGACTGGGCCTGGATGTAGGCGTTATCGGTCGTCATCACCTGGCCGCCGGTGACGTAGTAATAGCCGCCGACGACCAGCGCGACGGGAAGCAGGCCAAACAGGATCGGCCGCGTCAGGCCGCGCTTGGGCTTCGTCGGGGCCGGTGGGGCCACGGCGGCGGGCGCTTGCCGGGGTTGCGGCTCCTTGGCTGGAGCCTCGAGGGTTGCCGGTTCCGGGGCCACGGGCGCTTCCAACTCGTCATTCTCGATGACGACACTGGCTCGCCTCTGCTCGCGCTCGCTGTCCAGCTGGATGATCTGGTCGCGTGAGCGATCGGTGGAGGGCTCGCCTTCGGCAGGCTTCCTGGGTGCGGTCGATTCAGCCATGTGTTTTTCAGCCATGTATTTTCTCCCGGTCGACGGCAGGCTGGGTGCAAGCCGCGAGCAGATTGGGTTTGATCAAGCTTAGGGTTTGCAGCAGTTGCTGCTGTGCATCCGACGAAAGCCCGTCGAAGGCCTCGTCGCGCGTCTTCTGGCCATTGGCGCGGATGATCTCGAGCAGCGGATGGGCCAGAGGGGTCAGATAAAGCAGCCATGCCCGGCGGTCGGCGGGGTTCGGCCGCCGCTCGATGAAACCGCGCGCCTCCATCTTGTCGAGCAGCCTGGCAAGCGTGATCGGCACGATCTGGATGAGGTCGGCGAGCTTGTTCTCGTGAATGCCTTCATGCAGCGACAGATAAGCCAGCACCTGCCATCGCGCCCGGGTCAGCCCCGACATCCGCGAACGCTGCTCGAACCGCTTTCGAAGCAGGCGCGCAACATCGTGCAGCACGAAGCTGATATTGGGCGAGATTGGCATGGGGAGGAATTCGGGTCTGCGAGCAACTTTTCGTGAGCATGCTTATTATCACCATGCACATAATCCTGCTGGACCCGATGCACAAGACGGGTTAAGCCGCGAAAAGGAAAAATTGCATGGGCCACGACAGCGAGGAGGCGCTTGGCGGTGGGAATTTGCCGGCAAGGATTTGACGAATGAATTGGATCAAGATCGCGGCTGTCGCGGGCCTCCTGGTGTGCCCCGGCATCGCGGTTGCAAAGGAAGCGGTGAGCTGCGGCGGCGCCGCCATGCTGGGCGGCGCGCAGTTGAATTGCAGCCACGTCGAACCCAAGGCACCGCCGCAATTCTGCACGTTTAGCTGGGCTCTCTACACGATGGCGGGCGATCAGAAAGTCGTCGAAGGTACGTTTCTGCTGCCGCCGGGAGCATCGAATATCACCGTCTATCAGGGCAGCGGTTTCGACAGCGCGCTGTCCAATCCGATCGTGATTTGCCGCGGCAACAAATGAGCTCCATGACAAGGAAAGCTCGCTCTCGGCCCATTGATGCTATAGGGCGGATCACGTTATTTTGACCAGGCGCACCCCGCAGTCCGGATGCGCCGACCAATCACTTCCTCGACGGATATCGACATGGACGGACCCAACCCCGGCATCAAGCACCCGATCCCGATGCATACGCGCGTCGGCTTCCTGAAGCCGCTGGTGAGTGCGCCGAACATCGAGATCGGCGACTTCACCTACTATGACGACCCTGAGGGGCCGGACAAATTCGCCGACAAATGCGTGCTGCACCACTATCCTTTCATTGGCGACAAGCTGATCATCGGCAAGTTCTGCGCCATTGCCGAAGGCGCGCGCTTCATCATGAACGGCGCCAACCATGCCATGTCCGGCTTTTCGACCTATCCGTTCAACATCTTCGGCCATGGCTGGGAAAACGGTTTTGATCCGGCGACATGGTCGAAGGAAGTGCGCGGCGACACCGTGGTCGGCAGCGATGTCTGGATCGGCATGGAGGCGGTGATCCTGCCCGGCGTGCAAGTCGGCCATGGCGCCATCATTGCGGCGAAGTCCGTGGTGACGCACGATGTCCCGCCCTACGCCATCGTCGCCGGCAACGCGGCCAAGGTGGTGAAGATGCGGTTCGACGACAGGACGATCCGGCGGCTGCTGGCGGTGGCATGGTGGGACTGGCCGGTCGACAAGATCGGCCGCAACCTCGATGCCATCAGGGGCGCCGATATTTCTCTTCTGGAGGCAGCAGCTTGAACGCTTTGAACAGCACCACGATCGGCACCGACCTTTTCACGCGCGGCTGGATCTTCATCCGCGGCGTGCCGGCCATGAAGTTCCTGCCGCCGGAAGGGCCGCCGGAAATCGCCTTTGCCGGCCGATCCAACGTCGGCAAGTCGTCGCTGATCAACGCTCTGGTGAACCAGAAGGGACTGGCCCGCACCTCCAACACGCCGGGCCGCACGCAGGAGCTCAACTATTTCGTGCCGGATGGATTTTCGGGCGAGGGCGCCGACCTGCCGCCGCTGGCGCTGGTCGACATGCCGGGCTACGGCTACGCCACCGCGCCCAAGGAGAAGGTCGACGAGTGGACGAAGCTGGTCTTCGACTATCTCAAGGGCCGCGTCACGCTGAAGCGCGTCTATGTGCTGATCGACGCCCGCCACGGCATCAAGGCCAAGGACGACGAAGTGCTGTCGCTGCTCGACAAGGCGGCGGTGTCCTATCAGATCGTTCTGACCAAGACCGACAAGATCAAGATCGCTGGCGTGCCGCGGCTGATCGAGGAGACGCTGGCCAAGATCAAGAAGCGGCCGGCGGCGTTTCCGTTCGTCCTGGCGACATCATCGGAAAAGGGTGAGGGTCTCGAGGAATTGCAGGCCGCCATCGTGCTTGCCGCCAATGGCGGGTGACGCGGTTTCCCGTCAGGACTTTGCCTCGAGGGCAATCATCTGGTGGCGTTCTTCCTCGGCCAGGCTTGCGGTGCCGTAGGCTTTCAGGAACATATCGACGCCTGACCGGACGATGTGCTCGATCTCCTCCTGGCTCGGCGCCTTGACACGGTAGGCGAAGATGCACTGCCGGAAAAGACCGGCAAGGCAAAGATCGGTGAACTGATAGGCGGCAAGGTCGACATCGTCGATGCGCAGCAGGCCACGCTCGATGGCGGCGTTCAAGAAGGTCACCATCCTGTCATGGCCGCGTTTGGGGCCGCGCTCGTAAAAGCGCGCGCCCATGTCGGGTATCCTGTCGGAGGCGCCGATCACGGTGCGCTGCGCCTGGATGACCCTGGCCGAGGTGATCTTCATCGACAGCACCTTGCCGAACTTCACCAGCGTCTGGCGCAGGTCGTCGGAACGATCGAGCAGGTCGTACATGTTCTTGAATATGCTGCCGCGCTCTTCCTCGATCAGCGCCTCGAACAGCTCTTCCTTGTTGGCGAAGTAGACATAGATGGTGCCCTTCGACACGCCGGCCTCGCGCGTGATGTCGTTCATCGAGGCAGCCTCGAAGCCCTTGTCGATGAAGACACGGCGGGCGCCGTCGATGATCTGGCTGCGCTTGACCGGATCCTGTCCGGCGGCGGGGCGGCCGCGGCGCAGGCTGTCCAGCAGATCCTCGCATTTGTCGTTTTCGGCGTCGGGCGTTGTCTCGGCCATAAAAGTCACACCTCGAAAATAATTCGAACCAACCGGTTCGATTGCCCCTTGATATGGTCCTCTTTACGCGCTATGTCAACGTCCATCGAACCGAACGGTTCAGTCTATTATAATCTTTCCTAGAGAGATGTCATGTCCTCAAACGCGCCATCCACCGCCGAAGTCCGTCCGTTCCCCAGCGCCAAGGTTGCGCCGGCGACGGAAGCACCGGAAATTCCTGTCCAGCCGGCCGCCGCGCCGCCGCCGGCGGAAGCCCCCGCAAAGAAGAAGCGTTCGGTGCGCTCCTTCCTGCTGCCGATCATCGGCGTTGCCCTGCTCGGCGCCGGCGCCTGGTATGGCTATGACTATTGGACGACCGGCCGTTTCATGATCTCGACCGACGACGCTTACGTCCAGGCCGACATGGCGTTCGTCTCGCCCAAGATTTCCGGCTATGTCGATCAGGTCAAGGTGAGCGAGAACCAGCTGGTCAAGGCCGGCGACCCGCTGCTGACGATCGATGACGGCGACTACAAAATAGCAGTCGCCCAGGCCGACGCGCAGATCGCCACGTTGTCGAAGACGCTCGACCGTATCGACGCGCAGACCAAGGCCGCGCAGGCTTCCCTGCAGCAGGCGCAGGCGCAGAAGGTCGCCGATCAGGCCGCGGCTGGCAATGCCGCCCGTGCCCAGCAGCGCGCCGCGCAGCTGGTCAAGACGCATGTCGGCACGCAGGCACAGCTGGACGATGCCCAGACCGCGCTCGACCAGGCCAATGCCGCTCTGGTCGGCGCCGACGCGCAGATCGCCGCGGCACAGGCCAATATCGGTGTGCTCGAGGCGCAGCGCGCCGAGTCGGCGAGCACGCTCGCCTCCTTGCAGCTCAGCCGCGACAAGGCCGCGCGCGACCTTTCTTTCACCGTGCTCAAGGCTCCGTATGACGGCGTCGTCGGCAACCGGTCGGTCGAGCAGGGCGACCTCGTCAGCCCGGGCCAGAAGCTCGCCGTCGTCGTGCCGCTGGACAAGCTTTACATCGTCGCCAACTTCAAGGAGACCCAGCTTGCCCGCCTGGTTCCCGGCGAAAAGGTCAACATCTCGGTCGACGCCATCGACGGCCAGCCCATCCAGGGAACCGTTTCGTCGCTCGCTCCGGCTTCAGGCGCGGTCTTCTCGCTGTTGCCGCCGGAAAATGCCACCGGCAACTTCACCAAGGTGGTGCAGCGCGTCCCGGTCCGCATCGACGTCCCGGCCGATGCCCTCAGGACCGGCAAGTTGCGCGCTGGCTTGAGCGTTGTCGTCGACGTCGACAGCCGCACCGCACCTGCCGCGCGCACCAACTAAGCGCTTTTCGGAGGGCGGCTCGGGGGCTGATTAAGCACTGAGCCGCCCGGCCTGCCTCAAGGAGGCCCATGCAATGGCAACCGCAACAATCACCGCAGGATCGCCGCCGGCACGGCCGGCCGTCCCTGACACTATTTCCACACGCCGCATCATTGCCTTCCTGGCGATGGTGTTCGGCATGTTCATGGCCATCCTGGACATCCAGATCGTCTCCGCCTCACTTTCCGAGATCCAGGCGGGCTTGAGCGCCAGTTCCGATGAGATTCCGTGGGTGCAGACGGCCTATCTGATCGCCGAGGTGGTCATGATCCCGCTGTCGGGCTTCCTCAGCCGCATGCTGTCGACGCGCGTGCTGTTCACCATCGCGGCAGCCGGCTTCACCGCCGCCAGCGCGCTCGCCGCGACCGCCACCAACATCGACCAGATGATCGTCTACCGCGCCGTGCAGGGTTTCATCGGCGGCGGCATGATCCCGAGTGTCTTCGCCGCAGCCTTCACCATCTTCCCGCCCTCGCGCCGCGCCATCGTCTCGCCGATGATCGGCCTGGTGGCGACGCTGGCGCCGACCATCGGCCCGACCGTCGGCGGCTACATCAGCCATGCCTTTTCATGGCACTGGCTGTTCCTGGTCAATGTCGTGCCAGGCATTCTGGTGGCGACCGCGGCCTGGTCGCTTATCGACTTCGACAAGCCCAATCTCAAGCTGTTCAATAAGTTCGACTGGTGGGGCCTTGCCGGCATGGCGGCGTTCCTTGGCTGCATGGAGTATGTGCTAGAGGAAGGCCCGAACAACGACTGGCTGCAGGACCAGGGTGTGTTCATCTGCGCCATCGTCATGACCATCGGCGCGGGGATCTTCTTCTGGCGTGTCTTCACCGCCGAGGAGCCGATCGTCGATCTGCGGGCCTTCAGCAACATCAACTTCGCCTTTGGCTCGCTGTTCTCCTTCGTTATCGGCATCGGCCTCTACGGCCTGACCTATCTCTATCCGGTGTTCCTCGGTCGCATCCGCGGCTACGATTCGATGATGATCGGTGAGGCGCTGTTCGTCAGCGGCCTGGCCATGTTCGTCACCGCGCCGATCTCCGGCATCCTGTCGAGCAAGATGGATTTGCGGCTGATGATGATGATCGGCTTCTTCGGCTTCGCCACCGGCACGTGGTGGATGACGCACCTGACCGCCGACTGGGATTTCTATGAGCTGCTGATCCCGCAGATCCTGCGCGGCTGTTCGATGATGCTGTGCATGGTGCCGATCAACAACATCGCGCTCGGCACCTTGCCGCCCGACCGGCTGAAGAATGCGTCCGGCCTGTTCAACCTGACGCGCAACCTCGGTGGTGCCGTCGGCCTTGCCCTCATCAACACCGTGCTGATCGACCGCAATGCTTTCCACTACGCCCGGCTGTCGGAGCACGTGCAGTGGGGCAGTGCGGCGGCCCAGCAGAAGCTGCAGAACATGACGCTCAATTTCGAGCAGACCACCGGTCTCGATGCGGCGAGTGCCGCGATCTCCAAGCTGTCGGGCATGGTCCAGCAGCAGGCGGCGCTGCTGTCCTTCATGGACGTGTTCTACATGCTGACGGTGCTGTTCGCGACGCTTGGCCTGTTCACCATGCTGATCAACAAGCCGGCCGCGCCCGGTGGCGGCGGAGGCGGCGGCCACTAAACAAAAATACCATACGTGGGCAGCGGTTTCGGGAAGCTCCTCCAGTCCACGCCCGAAAAGCTCTGACCGCGCAAAAAACTCCGGGCCGCAAAGCCCGGAGTTTTTCGTTTGAAGCAGAATCTGTCAGGCCGTGGCGGGCCTGAAGCTCAGCGCCACGCCGTTGATGCAGTGGCGCAGGCCGGTCGGCGCTGGGCCATCGTCGAAGACATGGCCGAGATGGCCGCCGCAGCGGCGGCAATGCACCTCGGTGCGGGTCATGCCCAGCGACCGGTCCTCGGTCTTACCGATGCCATTGGCGATCTCCTGCCAGAAGCTCGGCCAGCCGGTGCCGGAATCGAATTTCGTCTCCGAGGGATAGACCGGCAGGTCGCAGCCGGCGCAGGCGAAAATACCCTTGCGGTGCTCGTTGAGCAGCGGGCTGGTGCCCGGATATTCGGTGCCTTCCTTGCGCAGCACGTCGAAGGCGGCCGGCGACAGGATGGCTTTCCATTCGTCTTCGGTCTTGGTGACCTCGAATTTCTCCGCGGCCTGAGCCGCCTGCGGGCCGCCCATGCGCAGCAAGGTGGCGGCGGCCCCGACACCGCCAACGGCGGCGGCACCGCTCAAAAGAAAGTCGCGACGGTTCATGACCAGTTCCTCCGATTGTCTATTTTGCCAAACTATGCCGCCACGCGAAAGTCAAAAGCCGGTGACGGTTGCCCTCGCACGCACTCCCCGCCGTTCCACGATGGACCGTGGGCGGCGCGGAGCTCGCGTGTCGCTTGCAGGTCGCGGGAGCGAGACGATGCAATCGACGGAGGGCTCTTGCAGCAGGTTCGCCACGCCAAGCCCTTTGTTACATCTTCAGCCAGATCACATCTTCGGGAGCAGGACCTTGTCGATGACGTGGATGACGCCGTTGGACTGCTCGACATCGGCGATCGTCACATTGGCGACATTGCCGTTTTCATCGGCGACTGTGACCTTGCCGCCATCGGCCTTCAGCGACAGCTCGCAGCCGCCGGCGGTCTTGACCTTGTGGGTGCCGCCGTCGGCCTTGGCCATCGCGGCCACGTCGGCGCCCATCGCCTTGGCGCCGATGACATGGCAGGTCAGGATCTTGGCGAGCTTGTCCTTGTTCTCGGGCTTGAGCAGCGTGTCGACCGTGCCGGCCGGCAGGGCGGCAAAGGCTTCGTTGGTCGGCGCGAATACGGTGAACGGGCCGGCGCCCTGCAGGGTCTCGACCAGGCCGGCTGCCTTGACGGCCGCGACCAGCGTCGTGTGATCCTTCGAATTGACGGCGTTCTCGACGATGGTCTTGTTGGCGAACATGGCGGCGCCGCCGACCATCGGGTTTTCGGCATAGGCGGCGGTGGCAAGCGCGGACACGGCCATCGTACCGGCAAGCAAAAGGGTGGCGAACTTGCGCATTTTGTTGAACTCCTCGGGTTTCTTCCCATTTTTGGGGACGCGAGGAGATACGGGACACAAACGCGAGAGTTTCAGATTTTTTTATTTTGAACTTATCTGAGCGCGGAAAGAAATTTTCCAGGCTCGGTAGTTTGCCGGCTTGGTGGAACTTTAGAAGTGCGGAATTAAAGATAGACTTGCTATAGCCTAAATCATGGTCACAAGCGCGAACGGTCGGGCTAGATGCTCTTCAAATCGCCCGCGGCAACTACCGGTCCGGTCGGCTGCCCGGTTGGCGAACCGCCTGGCGGTTCGAGGCTGACGGCAAGCACCGCGCCTTGCGCCAGCTTCTGCTGCGCCGCCGGCGAGACGACGATATGAGCCGTCGCTCCGCTTGGGATAACACCCATCGAGACCGGCGCGTTCTTGCCTTCGATCATCCACAGCTCGAAATCCTTGCCGGAAGCACGCTCGCCGGAAACATGCGACAGGCTGACGTCATGGTGCGCGGCGTCGTAGACGGCGAGGTATTTGACGTCGCTGCCGTCGGCGGCCAGCGAGGCGACAAGCCGCGTCTGCGGCTGGACGGCCGGCGGATTGACGTAGGGCACGGCAATGTAGAGCGCGAGCGCGGCAACCGCCGCCGCTGCAAGGCCGCGCCAGAAGGCGAGGCTGGACCACAGGCCTGCACGGGGCTCGGCGGGTGCGGCCGCGGTCGATGCAAACAGGCGTCGATCGACAGCCGCCTTCACCGATGCCGGTGGCTCGATTTCCCGATAGGCGGCAGCCAGTGGCGAAAGATGAACCTCCCAGCCGTCGACAAGCCGCGCGAAGTCGGTTTCGGAATCGATGCGCCTGGACGCGATCTGCCGCTCGTCCGCAGGCAGAACGCCAAGAACGTATTCGGCGGCGAACATGTCGTCGCCCCCACGTTCCGGTCCATTGTCCTCCGCGAGCGTCATCTTTCCAGGCATTCTCTGAGTTTCATCAGGCTGCGGCGCAGCCAGGTACGCATCGTGTTCAACGGCACGCCGTGGCGCTCCGCCAGTTCGGCATAGCTTTCGCCTTTGAGATAAGCGCCCCGGACGGCCGCCGCCCGGTCCTTCTCCAACTCGTCGAGACAGTGATGGACGCGTTCGGTCTCGTCGCCCGCCACCGCCATCGCTTCAGGTCCCGGCGCCGGATCGGCCACGTCCAGCGCGGCATCGATATCGGCGGCTGGCTTGCGCCGCGCCCTGATGCGATCGATCGCATGATTGCGCGCGATCGCCACCAGCCAGGAGATCGGGCTCAGATCGGAGACAGCAAAACGGTCCGCCTTCGTCCATATCTTGACGAAGACTTCCTGCAGCGCTTCTTCAGCATCTCCCCGGTCGTTCAATAAACGAAGGCATACGCCGAAAAGTTTCGCGCTGGTCTGCCGGTAGAGCAGATCGAACGCGGCCCGATCCTTCATCGAAGTCCGGACGATCAGCTTGGTGATGTCCTGCGGCGTCATGCCGAGCCAAATTAGGCAATTGCGTTGTATTTGCAACGACGGAAATATTCGATGCACCTAAAGGTCCGGCGTCCGGAGGCAGGCTTCGATTGCCAAGGGAATCGCCGCTGGCTAGCTTGGCGGCAACGGGGGACGCACATGTCGGTCGAACGGGTCCTGTGGGAAGAAGACGCAACCGGCCTTGCCGGCCTGGTGCGCAAGGGCGAGCTGTCCGCGATCGAGCTGACCGAGGCGGCGATCGCACGCGCCGAGGCCACAAGGCCTGAAATCAATGCCACGGCCGAGCCGCTCTATGAAGCCGCACGGGCGCGGGCGAAAATCATGGACCGTTCGCTGCCGCTGGCCGGCGTGCCTTTTGCCATCAAGGATCTCGGCATCGCCATCAAGGGCGTGCCGTCGCATGGCGGCAGCCGCATCCCGGCATGGCTGCCCGATGTCAATTCGGTGATGACCGAGCGCTATCTCGCCGCCGGGCTGGTCCCGATCGTCACCTCGACATCGCCGGAACATGGGCTGCGGCTGATGACCGAATCCGAGGCCTTCGGCATCACCCGCAATCCCTGGAACACCGGTCACACCAGCGGCGGCTCGTCCGGCGGTGCGGCAGCTCTCGTCGCCGCCGGCGTCGTGCCGGTGGCGCATGCCTCGGATGGCGGCGGCTCGATCCGCGTGCCTTCCGCCTGCACCGGACTTGTCGGGCTCAAGACCTCGCGCGGCCGCATCCCGCTGACGCCGCTGGTGAGCGAAAGCTGGTACGGCATGGTCGTCGATCATGCCGTCACCCGCTCGGTGCGCGATTGCGCGCTGCTACTCGACCTCACCCACGGTCCCGACTCGCTGTCGCCTTACGCCGCGCTGTCGCCGAAGGGCACATTCGCCGCTGCCGCCGCACGCGATCCCGGCAAGCTCAGCCTGGCGGTCTACCGCAAGTCGCCGCTTGGCCTGCCGATTTCCGCCGAGACGGTGAAAGCGCTGGACATCGCGGTGGCGCTCGCCCGCGAGGGCGGCCACACCGTCGAGGACATCGACCTGCCCTTCATCGGGCGCGATTTCTTCGCCGACTTCTGCAGGACAGTTGCCTCCGCCGTCGCCGGCACGCTGCGGGCGGAAGCACTGCGCGTCGGCCGTCCCGTTACCGGCGACGTCGAGCGTGCCACGCGGGTGCTCGGCCGGCTGGGCGGGATGATTTCGGCCGGCGAGACCTATGCCGCCCTGCAGCGGCTCCACGCCGCCTCGCGTCAACTGATCACGGAGACCGCGCACTTCGACGCCGTGTTGTTGCCCATCATCGCCCACCCGCCGCTTGCCTGTGGTGCCATGGATCCGAAAGGCGCCGATGAATTGGTCGAGAACCTGCTCGACAAGCTCCACCTCACGCCCTTGCTTAAGGTCGAGTCCGTGTTCGGCCAGCTGATGGACAAGAGCCTGTGGTTCACCCACTGGCCGGCGATCCACAATGTCAGCGGCCAGCCGTCGATTGCGCTGCCCGTCCATGTCACCGATGCCGGCCTGCCGCTCGGCATCCAGGCCGCCGGCCGGCCGGGTGACGAAGAAACGCTTTTGTCCTTCGCCGCGCAGATGGAGAAGATTTCGGGCTGGCTGAAGCGACGGGCGCCGCTGATGATGCCGTCACAATGACGAGGCCGTGAACCCGGCGAATATGACAACAATGACATTTGCGGGCAGAGCCAATTCCCGCTAAGACGCCGCCGGTCTTAACGGTCCACGTGCCCAGCGGTTTGGGGTAACGACATGCATGAATCAAAGCCAGGGAAACCATGCCGATGACGGAGATAACCGCCACCGCCGAAATGCAGGCAGCCCTGCTGTCGCGGGCGCTGCCTTACATGCAGCGCTACGAGCACAAGACGGTCGTGGTCAAATATGGCGGCCACGCCATGGGCGATATCGAACTCGGCAAGGCTTTCGCGCGCGACATCGCGCTGTTGAAACAATCCGGGGTCAATCCGATCGTCGTCCACGGCGGCGGCCCGCAAATCGGCGCCATGCTGGCCAAGATGGGCATCGAATCCAAGTTCGAGGGCGGCCTGCGGGTCACCGACCAGAAGACCGTCGAGATCGTCGAAATGGTGCTCGCCGGCTCGATCAACAAGGAGATCGTCGCCCTGATCAATGCCGAGGGCGAATGGGCGATCGGCCTGTGCGGCAAGGACGGCAACATGGTCTTCGCCGAAAAGGCGCGCAAGACCATGATCGACCCGGACTCCAACATCGAGCGCGTGCTCGATCTCGGCTTCGTTGGCGAGCCGGTCGAGGTCGACCGCACGCTGCTCGATCTTCTGGCGCGCTCCGAAATGATCCCGGTGCTGGCGCCGGTGGCGCCCGGCCGCGACGGCCACACCTACAACATCAACGCCGATACCTTCGCCGGCGCCATTGCCGGCGCCTGCAAGGCCACGCGCCTGCTGTTCCTGACGGACGTGCCCGGCGTGCTCGACAAGAACAAGAAGCTGATCGACGAATTGACGGTCGCCGAGGCAAAGGCGCTGATCAAGGACGGCACGGTCTCGGGCGGCATGATCCCCAAGGTCGAGACCTGCATCGAGGCGATCGAACGCGGGGTCGAAGGCGTCGTCATCCTCAACGGCAAGACGCCGCATTCGGTGCTGCTCGAGCTGTTCACAGAACACGGCGCCGGCACGCTGATCGTGCCCTGACGGTCCGCGGCTGTGCCGCCTGGGCGGTACGCACTAATCCGGCAGGGCCGCCACCGCCACGATCTCGATGACCAGATCGGGATGGGCAAGTGCAACCACTCCGATCACCTCCGATGGCGGCGGATTGTTGTAGCTGCAATGCTTTGGGCAATGCTCGGCAAAGAATTCATCCATCACGTCCAGCCGGAAATTTGGCGAGCTCAAGGCCCCGCCGTCCGGAAACGGTCCCTTGACGTATTGAGTGATCTTGACGAGATGCTCGAGCGAACTGCCGAGCTCCTCCAAATCCGATTTGATGTTCGTCAGGATGGAGCGCCATTGCGTCGCCGCGTCACCAACGGCACCTCCCTTGCCGCTCGACGGATCGTAGTTCTCGGCGGTGCCCGTATTTCCGGCAAGGAAGACGAACCCCTTGGCTCCCGTCACGACAGTGCCTTTCCCCCAGGGCATCAGCCGGTCACCTTTCATCTTCTTATGCGTGACAAGGTTCATCGCTTCCTCCTGCCGGTAACCAACGGTTCGATTGCAGAAAATTAGCGCACTGCCCGCCGGCCGCCAGGGCCAGCCTCGCGGCAGCGACACCTGGAGGAAGCGCCGCTCAGGCGGAGCGCGATTGCGCGACGGCGGACGCGGCCGGTTTTCGGGCTGGACGCTGGAAGATCATCGCTTCTTCCTCGGCATCCTGCGGCGCGCCCCAGAATTCGGCGAGCGTCGGCCCGTCTTTCACCCTGATGTCGCGCGCCAGAAAACCCCAGACTTCGCGGAACCAGACGCGGCGGCCCATCCGCGTATACCAGCGCATCGAATGCCGCTGCTCGGGATCGGGGTGGAACAGGATGCGCGCCAGTGCCTTTGGCCGCGACTGCACGGCGAGTTCGATCAGCTTGACCGAGAAGAACAGCATCCACGGCTTCAGCCGGGTCATGTGCAGCACCTGATGCTTGTAGTCCCACAGCCGGGCGTCCTGCTGGATCACCTTGCGGTCGCGGGCAATCCTGAAGAACGGCGTCCAGCGATGCGGCGTCACGTAAAGCGCTTGGATCTGGTCGGGGTCGTAGGCGATGAGCTGGCGAAAGCCGCGCCAGAGGTCGCGAAACCCCTCATCCTCGAAACCGGCCACCCAGGTCGCCATCGACAAGATGCCATGTTTTCGCAGCAGCCGGATCGCCTCGCGGTCGGATGAAATGCTGCCGCCCTTGCGGATCAATTGAAGCGTCTGCTCGTCGGTGTTCTCCATGCCGAGCAACCAGCGGATGACAACGGCCTTGCGGTAGAGATGCAGGATATCGGCGTCGCGCACGATGTCGTCGGCCCGCGTCGAGCCGACGATCAGCACCGGCACGTTCTCGGCGATCAGAGCGTCGAGAAAGGCGCGCCAGGCCTTCTTCGACACGGTCGGGTTCTCGTCGGCAAGATTGATCAGCTCGACACCGTGCTCGCGGTGCAGCCAGGCGATTTCCCGCGCGAACTTTTTGGGATCGCGGTGCCGCCAGCGGGTCCAGAAGCCGCGCTGGCCGCAATAGTTGCACAGATGTGGGCAGCCGCGCGAAAACTGCATGACCACGGCGCGCTTGCCGCCCCAGTAGCTGTAGCGGCTGTGGTCGATCAGCTCCCAGCCGACGCGATAGGCGTCGATCTCGGCGATGGTCATCGCCGGTTGCGTGGCGAAGGGACGGCGCAGATCGTCGCGAAAGGCGATACCGGCGACGCTTGCCGGCGGCTGGTGCATTTCAAGCGCCTCGACCAGCGCCACGACGGTCGCCTCGCCCTCGCCGCGCACGATGAAGTCGAAGACATCGGTGGCGGCCAGGATGTCGCGCCAGTGATAGGGCGGGAAGACGCCGCCATAGATGACGATGGTCGCCGGCTCGCGCGTCTTGATCATCCCGGCGATCAAAAGGGTGGTTGGATGCGCCGAGGTCGAGCCCGAATGGCCGATCAGGACGAAGTCCGGCCGATCGTCGAGTGCGCTGCCCACCACAATGTCGAGCGGCATCGGCCCGAATTCGGCATCGACGAGACGCACCTCGTGGCCGGCGTCGATCAGCGGGCCGCCGATCGCCAGCAGGCCAAGCGGCGGCAGATGATCGTCCGGCACGCGGCTGCCGATAGCGGTGTGCGGCGGATTGATCAGGACGATTTTCATGGCGGACCTCCTGGAGGGATGATCCGTGCATGCTGGTCCGCGATGTGGACCCCGGCTTGGCCTGTTTCAGCAGTTTGCGTGCAGCTTCTCCGCAGGAATGCGGAGGGCGGGCGATGTCATCGCTTCAGGTGCGCCAGCGGCACGTGTCCGGGCCCCTTGATGTTCTGCAGCACCAGCTGGGTGTGCACGTCGCGCACACCGTCGAGCCGCATCAGCCGATGCATGACGAAGGCGTTGAGCTCGTCGACCGACGGCACCATGACATGCAGCAGGAAATCGTGGTCGCCGGTCATCGTCCAGCACGATGACACTTCGTCCATGCGCTGCACCGCGGCAATGAAGCTTTCGGGCGAGCCGTCGCTGTGGCTGACCAGGCGCACCTGGATGAACACCTCGACCATCAAGCCGACCGCGCGGCGGCTGATCACCGCGGCAAAGCCCTTGATGATGCCGGCATCCTGCAGCGCTTCGAAGCGCCGCGCGCACGGCGTCGTCGACAGGCCGATCTCCTGCGCCAGCTCCGATACTGGCTTGCGGCCGTCGCGCTGCAGGACATCGAGCATCTTGATCTCGAAATCATCGAACTGAGGCATTTTCACTCCTATGGCGCGGATTGTGAGTGAATGATATCCGCGATATGGCATTCGAGCCATCATAAAAGCCAATTTGCCCCGGCAAATCCGGCTAGCCTTTCGGCAGGTCACCATCATGATTTGCAGGGAGAAAAGCCATGACGACGATGAGCGTTGCCGAATATGCCCGCGACTGCGCGGCGCAAGGGTTGCGCGGCGACTATTCGGTCTGCCGTGCCGATTTCACCGTGGCGCAGGGCTATGACTACAGCGCCGAGGAACAGGCAGTGTGGCGCACATTGTGCGACCGCCAGACCAAGCTGACGCGCAAGCTCGCCCATCATTCCTATCTCGACGGTGTCGAGAAGCTCGGCCTTCTCGACCGCATCCCCGATTTCGAGGACGTCAGCGCCAAGCTGCGCAAGCTGACCGGCTGGGAGATCGTCGCCGTGCCGGGTCTCATACCGGCCGCCCCTTTCTTCGATCACCTCGCCAACCGCCGCTTCCCGGTCACCAACTGGCTGCGCAGCAGGCAGGAGCTCGACTACATCGTGGAGCCGGACATGTTCCACGATTTCTTCGGTCACGTGCCGGTGCTGTCGCAGCCGGTGTTCGCCGACTTCATGCAGATGTATGGCAAGAAGGCCGGCGACATCATAGCGCTCGGCGGCGACGAGATGATCACCCGGCTCTACTGGTATACGGCCGAATACGGCTTGATGCAGGAGGCAGGCCAGCCGCTGAAGGCCTTTGGCGCCGGCCTGATGTCGTCCTTTACCGAATTGCAGTTCGCCGTCGAGAGCAAGGACTCCCATCACGTGCCCTTCGACCTCGAAACGGTGATGCGCACCGGCTACGAGATCGACAAGTTCCAGGGCGCCTATTTCGTGCTGCCGTCCTTCGACGCCCTGCGCGATGCCTTCCGGGCCGCCGATTTCGAGGCGATCGTCACTCGCCGCAAGGGCCAGCCAGCACTCGACCCGGCGACGGTCTAGTGGATCCGGCTCCGGTGTTTGAGGCGCGTTGCGTGAATCCGTTTCGACGCAACGCGCTTCGGGCGCTTTGATCTCGCCAGGCTATTGCATGGCAGACGGGTTCATCCACAGGAACTCCCAGACGTTTCCGTCCGGGTCTTCGATGTGGCGGTTGAACATGAAACCGAGATCCTGCGCTGGATTGGGATCGGCGCGGCCGCCTGCCGCCACGCCCCTCTCGACCACGGCATTGACCTCGTCCCTGCTGTCGGTGGTGAGCGCGATCAGCATCTGGCTGTCACGCTTGGGGTCGCCGATCTGCCGCGCTGTGAACTGGCTGTAATGCTGGTGCGTGAGCAACATGACACCGATGGAGTCTGAGAACATGATCGAGCTGGCCTGGTCGCTCGAGAACTGCGGATTAAGCGTGCCCCCGATCGCGAGATAAAAGTTTGTCGCTGCCTGCAGGTCGCGCACCGGCAGATTAAGGAAGATCATCTTGGTCATCGGTCTAGGCTCGCCTTCGTTGACAGGGTACTAGTCAGTCCAGTACCGTTTCAGAGCTATCATACGGGAACGGTACCGTCTAGTACTGGTTGAGGGGCGCCATGGAAATAGAAGGTGAGACCAGATCGGCACGCAAGGATCGTGAAATCATCCAGGCGGCCACGGCGGCGTTCATCGGCAAGGGCTATGATGGAACCAGCATGGAGGAAATCGCCACAAGGGCGGGAGCTTCCAAGCAGACCATCTACAAGCATTTCACGGACAAGGAGACGCTTTTCGGCGAAGTCGTCCTATCAACCG
The DNA here is from genome assembly GCF_000502935.1 of Mesorhizobium sp. LNHC221B00. NCBI lineage: Bacteria > Pseudomonadati > Pseudomonadota > Alphaproteobacteria > Hyphomicrobiales > Phyllobacteriaceae > Mesorhizobium > Mesorhizobium sp. LNHC221B00. The sequence continues at coordinate 183,517 of NZ_AYWR01000008.1, forward strand.
CTACGCAGGTCAACGATGTCATAGAGTCCGTGACGACACTGCTTTCCGAGGCGAAATTCATGGAGGGCGGCCTGCAGCAGCTTGCTCGACGTTTGGTAACGATGCTCCTAGATGAGGAGTTGTTGAAGCTGCGGCGCCTGATCATCGCCAACGCGGATCGAATGCCGCAGCTTGGCCGCAGCTGGTACGAAAAAGGTTTTGAGCGCATGCTTGCCTCGACGGCGTCCTGCTTTCAAAAGCTCACCGATCGAGGGCTGATGCAAACCAGCGACCCCCGTCTGGCAGCCAGCCATTTGTTTGGAATGCTTCTTTGGATCCCCATGAATGAAGCTATGTTCACGGGAAGCAATCCGCGCTCCAAGGCCGAACTTGAACGGCACGCGGATGCCTCGGTGGAGGCGTTTCTTGTCGCCTATGGGGCCCAGCCGAAATAGTCCGGCTCCCCGCCGGCTTTGCGGTAACGCCGCGAACACATAGCCTCTATCGCCCGGCTTGCAATGGAATGGTATGGCTGGGGCTCTCCCATCGGCCTTGGCATCCTGCTCGTGGCGCTTGCCGCCGCCGCCGTGCTGGTGCGCATCGCCGTCCACGGCCTTTGAGCCGATATCAAGCGTCTGCCGGCGCCATTATCGGCGCCGGCCGAGGGCCGTAGGAGCTCAGACGCTGACCACCTTGGTCAGATGTTCACCCAGCCGGCAGGCCAGCGCGGTGATCGTCGTTGTCGGGTTGGCTTGCCCCGACGTGCAGAACACCGAAGAGCCGCCGACATAGAGATTGTCCATGCCATGCACCTTGCAGTTGGCATCGACCACGCTCTTGGTGACGTCGATGCCCATGCGCGTGCCGCCCATATGGTGGTGGCCAGCGGTCTCGTCTTTGGTCGGGTAGTCCTGGCCGTTGGCGATCCAGTCGGCGATGCGCACTCGGCCGAGATTCTTCTCGATCAGCGTCGTGCCGAACAGCCTGAGCCCTTCGAGAAGGGTACGGCGTTCCAGGTCCGATTTCTTCCAGTGCAGTTCGATGCGCGGCACGCCGGCGTGGTCGACATCGGTCTTCGACAGTTCGATCTGGTTGGAGGCCCGCGGCGCCTGTTCCCAGGCGACATAGAGCTGGGCCGCGCAGCGCAGATTCTGGCTCAGCTTGGAGGACATCCACTCGGCCATGTTGGGCGCCGTGCAGGCGAGATCGGCGATCAGGCTCTTGACCCCCGGATACGGCGTCTCGATCAGCCGGATACCGAAATTCATGATCTGCAGGCGCTCCATCGCGGCGAGCGTCGGCGAGAAGAAGGCCTCGTTGACGGCATCGACCTCGAACGCGCCGTAGTCGGCCAGGATGGCATTGCCGCCCTCGAAGGTCGGGTGCTCCATCCAGTAGCGGCCAAGCGCCGCCGCATTCGGCACCACGCCGCCGTTCGAGCGCCGGTTCGACCACAAAAGCAGCCGTGAATTCTCCAGCCCGCCGGTGCAGACGATGAAATAGTCGGCATTGAACGTTCCGGCATCCTGGCCGTCGGACCACAGTCTGGCACCGGTCACCCGTTTGCCGTCGCCGGCAAGTTCGGTGGCATAAGTGTTGAGTACGACGGCGATGGTCCCGCTCTTGTCGAGTTCGTCGCCGAATTTCTCGGCGAAACGCACCGCCGGGCTCTTGATCAGCTGCACCCAGCGAATGTCGTCCGATATCGGCACATCCGGCCGGAAATCGGGTAGGTCGAGGATGTCATGCACCTCATTCAGGTAGGGCTCGATGTCGGCGCGTCGGATAGGCCAGCCGGTGTCGGGTGCCCAGGCCTTCGGCTCGAAATCCTGCTTGTCGAGCACACGGCACCATCCGGCCCAGTGGTTGGAGCTGCCGCCCATGAATCGCAGCCGGGTGATGTCGAGGTCGAAATAGAAGTCGCCGACCGTGGTGCCGCGGTAGAAATCCTGGGATTCGTCGCTGAAATCCCGCGCGCCGGCTTCCAGCACCACGACTGGAATGCCGGCGGCACCGAGCTTGCGGGCAATGGTGGTGCCAGCCGGGCCGGAACCGAGGATGCAGACCTTGGGTCTGAAATTGGCGGCGCGATACGCCTCGTAACTGTCGAAGATCATGCCAGATCGCTCCGCTTCAGGATCCAGCCATTGACCTCGACGATTTCGCTCGGGTCGGCCAGTGCATCGACCCGGGATGCGCCGGTATGGGCGGCGTCGGCGTCGGGCGATTTGCGGAACAGGGACAGGGCTGGCATTGCGATCAGCGCCTGCATCATCGTGCGGCGCGACATTTCTTTGAAGAAACTCATGACTGGTCTCTCGATGGGAGCCTCGGCTGCGCATGGCGTTCCCGGAACGGGACATGCATCGAGGAAGAAGCTTGTTTCGTGCCAAACCTAACCGTGAAGCCGTTTCAAGCCGGATAATGGCGCGGCCGGCTGCAAACAAAGTTAGAAATCTCCTAACGGCGGCGCTGGCTTGAGCGCCCCCGGTCTCCCGGCCATTCGCCGGCGGCTTAAGCGGCGGCCGAGATATCCGTATCGAGGACCGACAGGTTGCGGCCCGCGTGCTTGGCTTGATAGAGGCGCCGGTCGGCGGCGCGCATCAGCTCCGATACGTTGGCTTCCTCGCCGCAGACGGTACCGCCGATGCTGACGGTCAGCGGAATGGTCCGCTCGTCGACGGGCCGGAAGCGGATCAGCTCGACCTCGCGGCGAATGCGCTCGGCGACGCGCTTGGCCTCCTGCTCGGTGGCTCCGACCAGGAACGCGCCGAACTCCTCGCCGCCGATGCGGCCGAGCACGTCGCCGTGGCGCACGCCCCGTTCGATCGCGCTGGCGATCAGCAGCAGCGCATCGTCACCGGTCAAGTGACCGAAACTGTCGTTGATCTTCTTGAAATGATCGGCGTCGATGATCAGCAGCGCGCCGCGATCGGACTTGCGTCGGGAGCCATCCAGCGCGGCGAAGAAGCTCTCCCGGTTGAGCATGCCGGTCATGTCATCGCGGCTTGCCTTTTCCGCCAGGCGGCGATGCGCGGCGGCCAGCTGGGCGTGCGCCCGGGCAAGTTCGCGATGCGCATTCTTCAGCCTGTCGCTCTGCCAGAAGGTGCTGGCACAAGCAACCCAGGCGAGTACCAGCGGACAAACAGTCGACGTCAGCCAGATCGTCCGGCTCATCGGAAATCCCATGGCCGGGACGATGATAAGGGTCAGCAGGAGAGAGATGGCGACTGAGGCGAAAGCGATGGCGGCGGACTTCAGAATTATGGTGTTCATCGCTGGCTCCCACAGGACTGTCTCTGTGCCAGCAAGCCCTGAATGCCACCTTTCCCGGATGCCTAAAATTTGAATCGTGAGCCTGTTTTTGCTACTCGGGTCGCGCGGAAGTTGTGGATAAAGTGCATTTCGGAATCCGCGTTTCATGCCATAAGGGGCACATGACCACGCTCCCCGATCCCGCTCGCTTCGCTCATGTCACCGACTGGGTGTTCGATCTCGACAACACGCTCTATCCGCACCATTCGAATCTGTTCTCGCAGATCGACGTCAAGATGACCGCCTATATCGGCGAGTTGTTGGCGCTGCCGCGCGACGAGGCACGCAAGCTGCAGAAGGAGCTTTATCTCGAATATGGCACGACGCTGAACGGGCTGATGACGCGCCACGCCATCGACCCCGACGATTTCCTCGAGAAGGTCCACGACATCGACTATTCGTGGCTGGTGCCCGACCCCGTTCTCGGCACCGCCATCCGGCAGCTTCCCGGCCGCAAGTTCATCTTCACCAATGGCGACCGCAGGCACGCCGAGCGCACCGCACGCCAGCTCGGCATCCTCGACCATTTCGACGACATCTTCGATATCATCGCCGCCGACCTCAATCCCAAGCCGGCGCGCCAGACCTACGAGAAGTTCGCCGAACTGCACGCCGTGACCGGCCACAATGCGGTGATGTTCGAAGATCTCGCCCGCAACCTTTCCGTGCCGAAATCTCTGGGCATGACCACCGTTCTGGTGGTGCCGCGCAATTTCGAGCCGACCTTCTCCGAAATATGGGAGCGCGACCCCGCGCAAGAGGACGACGTCGACTTCGTCACCGACGATCTGGCGACGTTTCTCACGGCGATTGTGGAAGGGGTAGAGGAATTGAAGAACTGAGGAATTGAAGAACTGGGGAACAGAGGAACGATCCGGCTCCCTTTTTTCCTCAGTTCCTCAGTTCTTCAATTCCCCAGTTCCCCTACCTACTCCCCCAGCTTGTAGAACCGGCTGATAATCCCCCACGCCTCGTCGGCGGTGTCGACGAAATCGATGATGTCCTGGTCGCCGGGGCTGATCGTGCCCTGTTCGGCGAGGAAGTCGAGATCGATCGCCCTTTTCCAGAACGACTTGCCGAACAGGATCACCGGCACGCGTTCCATGCGTCCGGTCTGGATCAGGGTCAGCGTTTCGAAGAATTCGTCCATCGTGCCGAAGCCGCCGGGAAACACCGCCACCGCCTTGGCGCGCATGACGAAGTGCATCTTGCGGATGGCGAAATAGTGGAAGTTGAAGCACAGCTCCGGCGTCACATAGGCGTTCGGCGCCTGCTCGTGCGGTAGCACGATGTTGAGCCCGATCGACGGCGCGCCGACATCGTCGGCGCCGCGGTTGCCGGCTTCCATCACGCCGGGTCCGCCGCCGGTCACCACGACATATTCACGGTAGTATGAAGTCGCCGACTGCTGCGAGCAGAGACGGGCGAACTTGCGCGCCTCCTCGTAATATTTGCTGTTTTCCTCGAGATTCTTCTTCTGCGTCTCGTTCTTGGCCGCCCAGGCTTCGCCGCCGGGTTCGGGCAAGCGCGCGCCGCCGAACAGGATCACCGTGGAATGGATACCGCGCTCGGCCAGGATCATTTCCGGCTTCAGGAGTTCGAGCTGCAGCCGGACCGCGCGCAATTCGCGTCGCGTCATGAACTCGGGATCGTTCCAGGCCAGCCGGTAAGTCTCGGCCCGCGTCTGCGGCGTGTCCGGCACGCTTTTCGACCGCTCCAGATCCTCGTCCGAATGCGGCAGCGGGGTCCATCCCGCCTTTTCCATGGGAGTCATCGAATCCACCGTCCAATTCCCTTAACTGCGCCGTCCCGTGACGCACACGCGATTGACCCTCATTAAGCCTTAACATAAGCAGGTTCCGCAAAAGTGTCCTGCGGTTTTGCGACAAGAACCTGCCACATGCAAAGACCGAGGCAGGCAAAGCCTGCCAGAGGTCCGCGACTTTTAAACAGGTTAAGGCTCAGGCTCTTAACAGCTTGGTAATGGAGCGAAATCATGTCGAAGCCCGATCTGGCAAGCCTCGAAAAGACGATCGAGAAGGCCTTCGAAGAGCGCGACACGATTTCGACCGCGACCCGCGGCGAGACGCGCGACGCCATCCAGTCGGCGCTCGACCTGCTCGACCGCGGCACGGTGCGCGTCGCCGAGCGGCAGGACGACGGCAAGTGGCATGTCAACCAGTGGCTGAAGAAGGCGGTGCTGCTCTCCTTCCGGCTCAACCCGATGGAGATCATCAAGGGCGGTCCCGGCCAGGCTGTGTGGTGGGACAAGGTGGCGTCCAAGTTCGACGGCTGGAGCGCCGTCGATTTCGAGAAGGCGGGCTTCCGCGCAGTGCCCGGATCGATCGTGCGCCGCTCCGCCTATGTCGCCCCGGGCGCGGTGCTGATGCCGTCCTTCGTCAATGTCGGCGCCTATATCGATACCGGCACCATGATCGACACTTGGGTCGGGGTCGGCTCCTGCGCCCAGATCGGCAAGAACGTGCATCTTTCCGGCGGCGTCGGCATCGGCGGCGTGCTGGAGCCGATGCAGGCCGGTCCCACCATCATCGAGGACAATTGCTTTATCGGCGCGCGCTCGGAAGTCGTCGAGGGCTGCATCGTGCGTGAAGGCTCGGTGCTCGGCATGGGCGTCTTCATCGGCCAGTCGACCAAGATCGTCGACCGCGCCACCGGCGAGGTCTTCTACGGCGAGGTGCCGCCAAATTCCGTCGTCGTCGCCGGCTCGATGCCCGGCAAGCCGTTGCCGAACAACGAGCCCGGCCCCAGCCTCTACTGCGCCGTCATCGTCAAGCGTGTCGACGCCAAGACCCGGTCCAAGACCTCGATCAACGAGTTGCTGCGCGATTGATCTTTCCGCCGGGTGGGCGCACCTTCCGCCGGCGCGGCAATCGGTCGCGCTGGTTCAACATGGAGGGGTGACATGGACTGGAAATATCTGCTGACCAGCTATGAGGGTCGCATCAACCGCGCGAAGTTCTGGGCCAGCGTCGGCGTCATTTTCGTCGGCGCGGTAATCGCGATGATCCTCGACAACATACTGGGCACGACGTTCAACCAGATGCCTTACGGCTTTATCTATTTGCTCTACTCGCTTGCCATGCTCTATTCGGTCTTCGCCTTCTACGCCAAACGCTGGCACGATCGTGGCAAGTCCGGTTGGTGGAGCCTGATCATCCTGGTGCCGTTCATCGGCGCGATCTGGTTCCTGGTGGAGTGCGGCATTCTCGAAGGCACCAAGGGTGCCAATCAATACGGACCGGACCCGCTTGCCTGACAGTTCAAATCTCACCTGGCTTTTCTTCAAGACATCGGGCCGCGTCAGCCGCGCGGCCTATTTTCTTGGCGGACTGCTCGTCGCCATCATTCAGGCGTTTCCGCTGTACCGCTTCACGCTGGTGCCGGAAGGCTCGGCCGAGAGCAACATGTGGTCGTTCATCTTCTTCGTCGCCTTCATCGCCTCGCTGTGGTCGAACATCGTGCTGGCCGTGAAGCGCCTGCACGACCTCGACAAGCCGGGCATTGCCGCGCTGATCCTGTTCGTACCGGTCGTCTCGATCGTCGCCTTCCTTGTCTTGTGCCTGTTTCCAGGGCAGCCTGGACCCAACCGCTATGGCCGGCGCACCAACGAGCCGGCCCAACCCTGAGGACCGATCGGACATGCGCTATCGTACGCTTGATCCGAAACTGATCGTCGAGACCGCCGAGCGGCTGGAAGGCCGCATCGCCGACCGTTTCCCCGAAGCGGGACTGCGCGGCGTCGCCGCCGAACTGGTGTCGCTGTCGCGCGACCTGGCCAAGGCGGCCAAGGGGCTCGAGGCACCGATCTGGTGGCTGCGCGGCATCATCGTCGCCGCCGTCGTCGCCGGCGCGCTGGTCTTCCTGTTCGTCGGCACCATCCTGCCGCTCATTCACATTTCCCAGGCCGACGATGCGGTGCAGTCGGTGCAAGGCATCGAAGCCACGATCAACATGATGATCCTCGCCGTACTTGGCTTCCTGGCCCTGATCCGCACCGAGGAACGTATCAAGCGCAAGCAGGTGTTTCGTCAGCTGCACGGTCTGCGCTCGCTGATCCACGTCATCGACATGCATCAGCTGACCAAGGATCCGGCGGCGCTGTCGGCCAATTTCAAGCCGACCTTGCACTCGCCAGCCCGCATCACCAATGCCGCGGATCTGGCGCGTTATCTCGATTATTGCTCGGAAATGCTGTCGATCACCGGCAAGATCGCCGCGCTGTTCGCCCAGTCGGTCAATGACGACGTCGTCATCGACGGCGTAAACGACATCGAGAATCTGAGCTCCAACCTGTCACGCAAGATCTGGCAGAAGATCACGCTGATCGAGGGCCACCCGGCGGCAGAACCTGTTCCGGCGTCAGGCCCGGCGGCCCAAGCCGCGCCGCTTCGGCCGCGCGCACCAAAGCGGTAACGCTTTTCAAGAGCGGCGCCGGCGTGCCCGTTCTTTCGGCGAGGCTGAGCACCGCCCCTTGCAATTCGACGATCTCCGTCGGCCGGCCGCGCCGCAGATCGTCCCACATCGACGAGCGGGCCTCGGGGTCGATCGCCAGCATGCGTCGCGCCAAAAGCCTGAACACCCAGTCCGGCAGCCTGAGCAGCTTCGGCAGCAGCGCCGGCCGCAAGCCGGCGATACGTGCCGGCTCGATGCCTGAGGCTTTCATCGCCCGCAGCGCTTCGTCGATCTGGCCGGCCAGGATCAGCCGCCAGCGGCGATCGGCGAGTTCGCGCGCCAGCGGCAAGTCCGAAAGCGCCACCAGAGCGTTGTTCAAATTCATCAGAAGCTTACCCCACAGCACCGCCTTCATGTCGCCATGGGTTTCGACCGCCAGCCCTTCGACATTCAAAAAACTGGCGACATCGAGGAGGCCGGCAAGACCGTCCTCGATCATCACCTTGCCGTCGCTGGCGCGGTGGACGCGCAGCGGCAATTCGCCGTCCGGCGATTGCACCACATTGAACGGCACCATGCCGGCAAGCACCGTTTGCTGCTCAAGTCCTGCTCGCAGCCTGTCGGCATTGTCGACGCCGTTCTGCAGGCTGACCACGACGGCATCGGGGCGGGCATGGGCCTTGATGAGGGCAGCCATCTCCGGCGTCGCGCCGCTCTTGACCGTCACCAGGATCACGTCCGCTTGCCGCAAAGCGGCGGCGGGATCCACGGTGATCCCGAGCGCATCCGGCTTGACCAGGCGATCACGGCCTTCGAGGTCGCCGACGCGCAATCCGCCCTGGCGCAGCGCCGCCTCTATGCGCGGCCGGGCCAGCAGGATCACCTGGCGTCGGGCAAGAGCCAGGCAGCCGCCGGCGTAGCAGCCGATGCTGCCGGCACCGGCAATGACGATCTTCTTCCCGCCGTTTGTCATTCTGTCGTTCCGACGCGGCCGCGACTATACGACATGAAAACCATAATGTCGGCGCTTTGTCAGGCCATTGGGCTGGCCCCTATGTCTGGCCGTGACAGGCCCTCAGCTTTCGACTATCGGTTTTGCCATGACGCTGCCGACCGACCCCGCCGCAAACCTCGCCACCCTTATCCGTTGCGCTTCGGTGACACCAGCCGAAGGCGGCGCGCTCGGCGCGCTGGAAACGATGCTGAAACCGCTCGGCTTCCTGGTTGACCGGCCGGTGTTCTCCGAGGATGGCACGCCCGACATCGAGAACCTTTATGCAAGGCGCTCCGGCAACGGCCCGCATCTGATGTTTGCCGGTCATACCGATGTCGTGCCGGTCGGCGACGAAGCCGCCTGGACGCATCCGCCTTTCGCCGCCGAAATCGCCAATGGCGAGATGTATGGACGTGGCGCCGTCGACATGAAGGGCGGCATTGCCTGTTTCATCGCCGCCGTGGCGCGCCATGTCGAGGCAAATGGCGGCCCGAAAGGCTCGGTCTCGCTGCTGATCACCGGTGACGAGGAAGGACCCGCCATCAACGGCACGGTCAAGCTGCTTGAATGGGCGGCGTCCAGGGGCGAGAAGTGGGATGCCTCGCTCGTCGGCGAGCCGACCAACCCGGATGCGCTCGGCGACATGGTCAAGATCGGCCGGCGCGGTTCGATGTCGGGTGCCGTCACCGTCAATGGCCGCCAGGGCCATGCCGCCTATCCGCAGCTTGCCGACAATCCGGTGCGTGGGCTGATGAGCCTGGTCGACGCCTTGCTGCATCCCGTCTTCGACAAGGGGACCAAGGATTTCCAGCCGACCAATCTGGAGATCACCTCAATCGATGTCGGCAATCCGGCCACCAATGTCATCCCGGCGAAGGCGGTCGCTGTCTTCAACATCCGCTTCAACGACACCTGGACGGCCGAAACCCTTCAGGCCGAAATCCACAACCGCCTCGACCAGGCGGCCGGCCGCAAGAAATATCGGCCGGGCAAGAAGACGCCGGTCGATTACGATCTCGTCTGGCGCGACCGACCGAGCCATGTCTTCCTGACCCGTGACGACCGGCTGGTCGAAACGCTTGCCGGCTCGATCAAGTCGGCTGTTGGCAAGGAGCCGACGCTGTCGACCTCGGGCGGCACGTCGGACGCGCGCTTCATCAAGGATTATTGTCCGGTGGTCGAGTTCGGCCTGGTCGGCAAGACCATGCACATGGTCGATGAGCGCGTCGCCATCGCCGATCTCGAAACACTGACGCGGATCTACCAGCGCTTCATCGAAGACTGGTTCGGGCAGGGCTGAGCGGCATGCTTTCGGCGGACGAAACCCAAGCTTCGCTGACTGGCGCCTGGCGGCTGATGCTCGGCAAGGCCGACGGCCTGCGCCTGCTCGACCTGTCGGCCGACGGGTTCTGGAATTCCTTCTTCGCCATCATCGTCGCGGCGCCGGCGCTGATCGTCGGCTGGGTCGGCATCGCCAACGAGATCGGCGATCCCGATGCCTTCGCGGGTCGCTTCAGCATGCTGCTGCGGTTGGCGACCGTCGATATCGGCTCCTGGGTGCTGCCGCTGGTCGCGCTCGCCCTGGTGGCGCCGCGCGCTGGTATCGGTGGCCGTTTCGTCCACTATGTCGTTGCCAGCAACTGGGCCTCGGCGATCACCGCCTGGCTGATGCTGCCATCGGCGCTGATCAGGCTCTTCCTGTCGTCGGCAAGCCAGGTCTCGAGCCTCGTATCGCTGCTGTTGTTTGCCCTGTCGATGGTGCTGACCTGGCGCATGACGAACGCCACGATCGGCAAGGGAGCGGCGGTCGGCACCGCCGTCTTCGTCGGCATGTTCATCGCGTCGCTGCTGGTGCTGTTCGGGCTGCAGATGCTGCTCGGCATCGCCGTGCCTGACGATGTCGGGGCTCAGAGCCTTTCCGGGCTCTATCCGGGATAGTCTACGCCAATGAGGAAAAGCCCGTCGGGCGGCGCCACCTGGCCGCAGGCGGCGCGGTCGCGCGCTTCGAGCGCCGCCTTGAGGTCGCTGGCGCTCCAGCTGCCGTCGCCGACGCGCTTGAGCGAACCGACCATCGAGCGCACCTGGTTGTGCAGGAAGGAGCGTGCCGAAGCCCGCACCTCGATCATGTCGCCCTGTCTGCTCACGTCGAGCCGCTCCAGCGTCCGGACCGGGCTGTTCGCCTGGCACTGCGTCGAGCGGAAGGTGGTGAAGTCGTGCCGCCCGAGCAAGATCTTCGCCGCTTCGTGCATGGCGCCGGCATCGAGCCGCTTCGGCACCCACCACACCTTTCCCTTCTCCAGAGCCGAGGGCGCGCGCCGGTTGAGGATGCGGTAGAGATAGTGGCGGCCGGTGGCCGAGAAGCGGGCGTCGAAATCGTCGGGGGCGACGTCCGCCTTGAGGATGACAACGCGTGCGCCCGCCGCCTGCAGATGGGCGTTGACGGCATCGCGCACCTTGTCGCCAAGCCACGCCTTGACGAGGTCGACATGCGCCACCTGGGCGGTCGCATGCACGCCCGCATCGGTGCGGCCGGCGGCGCGCAGTCGCACCGCCTCGCCGCAGAACTTTTCGATCGCCTCTTCGATCGCCTGCTGCACCGAAGGCTGGTCGGCCTGGTGCTGCCAGCCGGCGAAAAGGCTGCCGTCATATTCGATGTCGAGGCGAAAACGCGGCATGCCGGGCAGCTATACGCTTTCGCCTAGGCGGCGAGAGCGGTGAAGGCGGAAGCGTAGATCAGCCTGCCGGTTTCCGGAGCGTCGCCCCAGGCCAGCGCCTGCAGCGCTTCGCCCTGGTATTCGCTCTCGAACTTTTCGGCCCGCGCATGGCTGTAGCCGAAACGGCCGTAATAGGCCGGATCGCCCAGCACCACGGCCAGCGTCTCGCCGGCATCCTTGAGGCGGATATGCGCCTCGCGGATCAGCGCGCCGCCAATGCCGCTGCCATGGAAGGAGGGCTCCACCGCCAGCGGCGCGAGCGCCACGGCCGCGAAGCTCTTGCCGCCATTCTGGACGAACAGCCGGGAAAACAGGATGTGGCCGACCACTTGCCCATCTTCCTCCGCCACCAGTTCGACGACGGCATCGCCGCCGGTCACCAGCGCATCGACCAGCCCGGCTTCCGCCTGCTGGCCGAAAGCGTGTTCCTCGACGTCGCGAATGGCCTCGCGATCCCGCGGCGTCGCCGCGCGTATCGACATCATGCTCATGAGAACTTCATTCCTTTTTCGATCTTGGCCCCGCGCAGGAATTCCGACGCGGCAGCGGGCCTTCCGCCCGCGCGTTGAACTTCGACCAGCCTGACCGCCCCTGTTCCGCAGGCCACCGTCAGCCGGTCATCGAGAATGCCTCCCGACTCGCCCAGATCATCCGAAAGCGGCAGGCCTTCGGACAGCCTCGAGCGAAGCAGTTTCAGCCGCTCCGGGCGGCCGCCAATGTCAATCTCGGACCAGGCGCCGGGAAAGGGCGACAGGCCGCGAATGGTGTTGTGGACCTCGGCCGCAGGCCGCGTCCAGTCCACGTGCGTCTCGGATTTATCGATTTTTCTGGCGTAAGTCACCCCGTCCACGGCCTGTGCGGTAAATCTCAGGGTGTTCTCTTCCAGCCGCGCCAGCGCTTCCACCATCAGGGCAGCACCGACGCTCATCAACCGATCATGCAGATCGCCGGCCGTCATATCGGGTTCGATGCCGCATTTTTCAACCAGTCCCACCGGCCCGGTGTCCAGCCCCTCATCCATGCGCATCACCATCATGCCGGTTTCCAGGTCGCCCGCCATGATGGCGCGCTGGATGGGAGCCGCGCCCCGCCAGCGCGGCAACAGCGACGCATGGCCGTTGATGCAGCCGAGCCGGGGCGCATCGAGAACCGCCTTCGGCAGCAGCAACCCATAGGCGACGACCACGGCGATATCGGCCTCCAGGGCACGCAAAGTGGCCTGCTCGGCTTCGCCTTTCAGCGATACGGGCGTGCGCACCTCGGCGCCCAGCCGCTCCGCCTCGCGCTGTACCGGCGACGGCGTCAGTTCCAGCCCGCGCCGTCCGGCGGCGCGCGGCGGCTGGGTATAGACGGCTGCAATCTGGTGTCCCGCTTCGGCAATGGCGCGCAACGTCGGCACCGAAAACTCAGGCGTGCCCATGAAGATGACGCGAAGGGGCATTCCCCTATCCCACCAGTTTGCCCGGCGCCCTGTCCTTGGCGAGCTTCTTGAACTTCTTCACCACCATGTCGCGCTTCAACTTCGAGATGTGGTCGATGAACAGCACGCCGTTGAGGTGGTCGATCTCGTGCTGCAGGCAGGTCGCCATCAGCCCCTCGGCCTCCATCTCCTGCAGCTTGCCGTCGCGATCGAGATATTTCACACGCACCGAAGCGGGGCGTTCGACCTCGGCGTAATAGTCGGGGATGGACAGGCAGCCTTCCTCGTAGACGGAGCGCTGGTCGGCGCTTTCCAGGATCTCGGGATTGATGAAGACATGCGGCGCCGGCGTCTCGTCTTCCTTGGCGAGATCGATCACCAGCATGCGCAGGGGTTCGCCGATCTGGATCGCGGCCAGCCCGATGCCTGGCGCGTCATACATGGTCGCCAGCATGTCGTCGGCTAATCCGCGCAACGGCGCGTCGACGCGTTCCACCGGCTTGGAAACCTGGCGCAGGATGGGGTCGGGAAGGATGATGAGCGGCTTGATCGGCATGGCGTTCCACCTAAGACGTCCAGCGAAAAGCGTCAACCGGGGCGTCTGAGCCTCGTTCACGTTTTGATCTGTGTCGTCGGGCCGAATCGGCTATGCTGTCCACATGAATGACCTGAGCACCATCCTTTCGGAGCCCGTCGCACGGCTTGGCGCCTCCACGATCACGCTTGGCCACGCGCTGGCTTTCGGCGCATTGCTGTTTCTTGGCCTGTTCGTGGCGCTTGTCGTCGCGCTGTGGCGGTCGGCCAAAGCGCGCGCCGTGGCGGCTGCCGAAGCCGCCGACCACGCCCGCGACGCCGAGGCGCGGATGGCCGGCATTCTGCAATCCCAGGCCGAGATGCAGGGCCGCATGGGCGCTATCGCCGAAGTGTTCGGCGCGCGCCAGGCAGAGCTGACGCAATCGATCGGCCAGCGTCTCGACGCCATGACCGGCCGCATCGGCCAGACCATGACCGAACAGACCAAATCCACCCATGAGAGCCTGGCGAAGCTGCAGGAGCGGCTGGCGATCATCGATGTCGCGCAAGGCAACATCCAGTCGCTCGCCGGCCAGGTCGTGCAGTTGCAGGCGATCCTATCNGCGATCATCGATGTCGCGCAAGGCAACATCCAGTCGCTCGCCGGCCAGGTCGTGCAGTTGCAGGCGATCCTATCCAACAAGCAGACGCGCGGCGCCTTCGGCCAGTCGCGCATGGAGGCGATCGTCGCCGACGGTCTGCCGCATGGCGCTTACGAGTTCCAGGCGACGCTGTCGAACGGCAGCCGGCCCGATTGCCTGGTGAAAATGCCGAATGGCGCGCCGTCGCTGGCGATCGATGCCAAGTTCCCGCTGGAGGCATGGAACGCCATCCGTGCCGCCGATGGCGCCGACCTGCAGAAGGTCGCGGCCCAGGCCTTCCGCCGCGACATCGAGATCCATGTCCGCGACATCTCGGAGAAATACCTGATCCAGGGCGAGACGCAGGACACCGCCTTCATGTTCGTGCCGTCGGAATCGGTGTTCGCCGAAATCCACGAGAATTTCGAGGCGATCGTCCACAAGGCGCATCGGGCGCGCGTCGTCATCGTTTCGCCGTCGCTGCTGATGCTGTCGATCCAGGTCATCCAGGCCATCCTCAAGGACGCCCGCATGCGCGAACAGGCGCATCTGATCCAGGGCGAGGTGATCCGGCTGATGGAGGATGTCGCGCGGGTCGACGAGCGGGTACGCAAACTGCAGGTCCATTTCGGCCAGTCGGCCAAGGACATCGACGATATCCTAGTCTCGACATCGAAGGTCACCAAGCGCGGCCAGAAGATCGAGGCGCTGGAATTCGGCGCGCAGCCGGACGGCGATGCCGGCCCCGACGGCGCCTCACGTGCACCTGCCGCGAAGGCCGACGCCGGCCCCCGCGTCGCCGATTCGAAGACCGGTCAGCTCAGGCTGAGGGTCGTCGAAGGCGACGATTGAGGCATGGCGCCGGACCCGGCGCTACTGCTCCTCCACCGTGGTCATGCCCTGAAATTCAGGCAGCCAGTGCAGCGCCGAGCGGTGCCATTTCTGCAGTGTCGGAACCAGATCCTGACGTTGCCGCGCGGTCCCCACCCGAATTCCATAGACCTTCGGACCATCCCCGACCGACGTGGCGTAAAGGTGCGAGCCGCAGTCTGGGCAAAAGGCCTGGACACGCTTGGCGCCGCTCGCCACGGTCTTGATGTAGATTTTCGGGGTGCCCTGCGTGATCCGGTAGTTGTTTTCCGGCGCCGGAACCGTCACGCGAAAGGCGGTGCCGGTCAGCTGCTGGCAATCCGTGCAATGGCAGATCGACGTCTTTTCCGGGTCGACCTCCGCTTCATAGGTGATGGCGCCACAGTGGCATCCGCCGTCTATCTTCATCGTCGCTCCTCCTGCAATTCGGACCAATCTTAGCGGGGCAAGCCCGCGAGGCAACTTCGCTTTGCTAGTCCAGGCCCGGGTCGGACATGGCACCGATCAGCTTGCGCCGCTGCTCCCAGGTGCCAGTGGTCTGCGGCTTGACGAACAGCCGCGTGATCTCCGGCATTTCTGCCTTCAGGCGCGCCTCGATGCGCTCGACACAGGCCTCGATCTCCGGCGCCGCCAGATGATCCTCGAACTCGATGCTCAGGGCGGCGACGATTTCTGCCGGTCCCATATGGACGGTCAGAACGCCGTTCGCCCGCTGTACGGCCGGATCCTGCTGGACGATCGCCAGCACCCTTTTCTGCACCTCGGGTGAAGCCGGCTCGCCGATGAGCAGGCCCTTGCTTTCGCGAGCCAGGAAGACCGCCGCCGCGCCGAGGATGGCGGCGATGCCGATGGAAGCGACACCGTCGAGTTCCGGCATATCGAGCAGTTCCGCCGTCAGGATGCCGGCAAAGGCGACGATCAGGCCGAGCAGGGCGGCGCTGTCCTCGAACAGCACGGTGTAGACGCTCGGATCCTTGCTCGATTGCACCGCTTGCAGCCAGCCTTCCCCCTTGCTCTTCTGCCGGCGAAATTCCTTCAGCGCCACCAGCCAGGAGCTGCCTTCGAACAGGAAGGACAGGCCAAGGACGATGTAGTTCACCTTGACGTTGGCAACCGGTTCCGGCGCCATGATGTGGATGATGCCCTCGTAGAACGACACGCCGGCACCCAGCGCGAAGACCAGGAGAGCGACGATGAAGCTCCAGAAATAGAGTTCGCGGCCGTGGCCCAGCGGATGCGTGCGGTCGGCCGGACGCGCGGCACGATGCATGCCATAGAGCAGCAAGCTGCCATTGCCGGTGTCGACCAGCGAGTGCACGCCCTCCGACAGCATCGCCGAACTGCCGGTGAAGAAGGCGGCGGCGAATTTGGTCAGCGCGATGGCGAGATTGCCCGCCAGCGCCGCATAGATAACCGTTTTCGAGCCGCCATGCCCGGCCATGCAATGCTGTCTCCCTCAGGATACCCATCGTAGCTGCCCCGCCGCCGAAGCTCCACAGGCAGCACAACGCGCGAACCGGGCCGGTCGTTCAGGTCATTGAAGGCTTGAGGCTGGAAAACCTTCTATTCGACGATCTCGTCGGTCCACACCCTGAAGCCGGCAAGCAAGCCCGGTCCGAAAATATGGGTCAGTGGCACGTCCGCCGCGTCGCGGCCGGAGGCGATCAGGATGCGGCCGATGCGCGGCGCGTTATTGCGTGGATCGAAAGCGTGCCAGCGGCCGCCGAGATAGACCTCCATCCAGGCGCAGAAATCCATGCTCGCCCAAGGCTTCGGCATGCCGATGTCGCTGATATAGCCGGTGCAATAGCGCGTCGGGATGTTGAGCGCCCGGCAGAAGGTGACGGCAAGATGCGCGAAGTCGCGGCATACGCCGCTCTGCTCGCGATAGGCTTCGGCGGCTGTGCGCGTCGGCCGGGCATTGCCATAGTTGAAGACGATGTGATTGTGGACGAAATCGCACACCGCCTGCACGCGCGGGATGCCTGATGGCGTATGGCCGAACAGCCGCCAGGCGTCATCAGCCAAAAGGTCGCTCTCGCAAAACCGGCTGGGCAGCAGGAACAGCAGCGTCTCCGCCGGCAGATCGCGCACCTCGTGCTGCCAGGCCATCAGCTCACTCATCTCGAATGTACCGGGATCGCGGATCACCGCATCGGTACCGAAGGTAAAACGCCCGGGCGGCGCGACGAACCGGTTGCACCAATTGCCGAAACTGTCGCGATAGCTCTCGATCGGCACCGGCGGGTTTGAGGTCAGGAAATCCGGCCGTTCGAGGTCGGAGGCACGGGAGTAGTGGACATTGAGCATCGCGATGAGCGGCGTTTCCTGCGGAAAGTCGAAGCTCATCTCGCAGCCGATGTGAATTCGCATCGTCGTCCTGACCGGCCTGCCTGGCAATCATCCAGCGAAAGCGCGGATCGATGCTGCAGTGCGAAGATGACCATGGCACGGACCGCCATGGTTTACGAGCAAATTAGAAAGCGGTTGAAAGCGGCCAGCCGGCGGTCGCGACCGACTCAAGGCCCTTGCGGCAAAGCGTTTCTCTTGTTTCACTTGGCTTCCCGCAATTGGAGGAACGAATCATGGCTAAAGGTGCGATGAAGGCAGGCAAGGAAGCCCGCAAGCCGAAGAAGGACGCCAAGAAGCCCGCTCCCGCTCCCGCCCTGAAGGCGCCGCCGGTCAAGGCGATGCGCATCAAGGAAAAGTAGGCTTCGGCACATCCCGCTCGGCGGGATTTGACCGGCGGCGTCGGACAATGCCGCCGGCGAGCGTCGATCGGACGTTTTGACGACCCTATATTGCCGGTGCGGGGACGACCCCGCGCCTCCCCAAAATCCGGTCGGGACGACCCGCCCATCATCTATCGAGCATCTCGGGATCGGGTCCCGTTCCGGCCCGATGCTGGATGGAGCGTTGCGATGTCGTGGATTTTTCTGTTTTTCGCCGGCCTGTTCGAAATCGGTTGGGCGATAGGCCTCAAATACACCGATGGATTCACCAGGCTCGTTCCGACGGTGCTGACGGTCGCGTCGATGGTCGTCAGTCTTACCCTGCTCGGCCTGGCGCTGAAGGCGCTGCCTGTCGGCACGGCCTATGCGGTGTGGACCGGCATCGGGACCGTCGGCACGGCGCTGCTCGGCATCTGGCTGCTCGGCGAGCCCGCTACGGCGATCAGGCTCGCCTGCATCGCGTTGATCGTCTGCGGCATCATGGGGCTGAAGTTCGCGGCCTGATCGAGTCCAAGTGCCTCCCATCGACTTGGCCCGAGGGTGCGGGCCCGCGAGGGAGGCAGCCTTTGGGATAACCTGCCCCTGACGGGCTCAAAAGCGTTGCTTTCACAACAACGCATTCAGGGCCGCTGCGAGGCGACCCTGATCCTGAATTCGAAGCTTGGTCGCTAAGGCGTTAGCGAGCCGAAAAGCCTGGCGGCGTTCTGCCGGTACGCTGCTTGCGCGCCGCATAGCGTGCGTCGCGTTTCGCCTTGCGTTCGGCTTCGTCGGCCAGCAAACGGGCGATGCGCTCGTTCTCTTCGGCTTCCTTGATCTTCGCTTCAGCCTGTGCCGCCTCTTCGGCTGCAATGCGCGCCGCTTCGGCCGCTGCCTCGCGCTCGGCCTTCTCGACCGCTTCGCGTGCCAGCTTTTCCTGCTTCAGCCTGGCCTTTTCAGCTTCGCGTATTTCGCGAGCCTCGAGGATTGCCTTGCGTTCGGCCTGTCGTGCCAGCACTGCAGGATCATCCGCCGCCGGCTTTGACTTGAAGCGCTCCAAAAGCGCCTTCTTTGCCTCGTTCGCGGCATTGCGCCGCTCGAAAATGTCTTTTTCCCTGTAGATAGCCAAGTCCACTTCCCTGAAGTCAATTCGCGAGGCTTACATACGCGCGAATAGCGAGAGTTCAAGCGCCAAAACGGTATGCCAGCCATGAAATTCTGTGCTGTTGCGCACGGGAGACGCCTTTTCCTTGCAAAACGACATGCACTGTTCACTGTCCGAGCCTCTGGCGGCGGGGCCAGGCAGTCGCTAGGTCTAGCCGCAAAACCCAACACCAGGATGACATCAGATGGAACTCGGTCTCTACACCTTTGCCGACGTCAGCCCGCAGCCCGGCCCGGGCGCCATCGGCCCGCATGAGCGATTGCGCAACCTGATCGAGGAGGTCGAACTGGCCGACCAGGTCGGTCTCGACGTCTTTGGTCTCGGCGAGCATCACCGGCCCGACTATTCGGCCTCGGCACCGGTCGTGGCGCTGGCGGCCGCCGCCGAGCGCTCCAAGCGCATCAGGCTGACCAGTGCGGTCACCGTGCTCTCCTCCGACGATCCGGTTCGCGTCTTCCAGCAGTTCGCCACGCTCGACCTTCTCTCCGGCGGTCGTGCCGAGATCATGGCCGGACGCGGCTCGTTCATCGAGTCCTTCCCGCTGTTCGGCTACAATCTCGAGGACTATGACGAGCTGTTCGCCGAAAAGCTCGATCTGCTGCTTGCCATCCGCGACCAGGTGAAAGTCACCTGGTCCGGCAATCTGCGCCCGCCGATCAACGATCGCGGCGTCTATCCCCGGCCGTTCCAGGACAGGTTGCCGGTCTGGATCGCTATTGGCGGCACGCCGCAATCGGCGGCGCGCGCGGGCGCGCTCGGCCTGCCGCTGGCGCTCGCCATCATCGGCGGCGA